>JAPLUP010000425.1 GCA_026397575.1 Candidatus Zixiibacteriota bacterium | reverse complement strand
CCAGCAACGGTCAGTCGTGTATTTCGGTGCAGCGTATTTTTGTACAGGACAAAGTGTACGATGCCTTCATTCAGAAGATCGCAGTATTGGTAAAGAAAATGAAAGTCGGTTCGCCGCTGGCGGAAGACTCCGATATTAGCGCTATGGTCGACATCAACTCGACGGAGAAGGTCAAGACCTGGATCGACGCCGCCGTCTCCCAAGGCGCCAGAATCATCTGCGGTGGCAAGATCCAGAGTGGCGTGATGCTGCCGACGGTGCTTACCGATGTCAAACCAACGATGAAGGTCTGCGTAAATGAGGTCTTTGCGCCCCTCGTATCGATCGCTAAATACCGCGATTTCAAGGCTGCCGTGGCGGAAGTTAACGACTCCAAGTATGGCCTGCAGGCAGGTGTGTTTACGAACCGCCTGGATGACGTCATGTACGCCTACGAGGAAATCCAGACCGGCGGTGTGGTTATAAACGACGTTCCAACTTATCGCGCTGACCACATGCCGTACGGAGGAGTCAAAGATTCCGGTATGCAACGCGAAGGCGTTCGCTACGCCATTGAAGACATGACCGAGACCAAGATTCTAGTGCTGAATCTCAAGAACTATGTGACTGTTGCAAAATGAGGTTTTTGTTGATTGTGGATTATTATGTGGGGTATATTAGGGGGCAAAGAGTTTACGCGAGATGAAGCGACAGGTGAGTTTGATAGCTCCGACGATTGACGAGTGGGTAGCTGCTGGTCATCGGTATCGACGATGTTGCGGGTATTAGATTTTGGCAAGTTGACGGGGCTTCTGGGGAAGCCGTATTCGGAGTTGGGTGGTGGTGGCTACCGGATCGAGCAGGGTTTTCGCTGTTTGCTGCTGCAGTATGTTGAGGATTTGAGTGACCGGCAACTGGAGAGGTGTTTACGGGAGAACTTGGCGGCGAAGTTCTGTTGTGGTTTTGAGCTGATGGATCAGACACCGGAGTTTAGCTATTTCCGTCGGCTGCGGAGTCGGATTGGGTTGACGGAGTTGAGGAAGCAGTGTAATCGGGTACGGGAATCATTGAAGGCCTCGGGTTTAATTCGTGAGGTGTTTACCTTTGTGGATTCTTGGCAGTTCAAGATGCTGATATTCGGAGGTTTGTCGGTCAATTCGACTCTGAACCAGCTAGGTAGGAACAGCTCGATTGTCGTATTTCGGGATGGGTTGGCACTGCAGTACTTCCTGGCTCCGTTGAACACGTAGTGATCAACGGTGTTGTTGCTTGTCCAATTCCTTAACAGCAATACATGACCGGCTCTGGCTGTCTCATACCCGAGCTGTTCCGCTGCATTTAGCATGGGGATATCTTCACTTGCAGGTTGCTGCCCTGCTCCTGGAATATGATTTCTGATAGACCCGGTGAAAAAGACTCTCATCTGTTTCTTCTATCTCGGAAGAATTCGTTGTAATCCAACGCCGTCAGGTCTGGCTGGCGAGAATCATGTGGCTTGAATGACATCGCTCACAGGTGGCAGGTCAGAACCCCTGCAGTTCCAACTCTCCCCTTTGTCAATCTCAGGCCGACTCCCCGAAATCTCCGCCAGCACGATACCCATTCTCAGTTCCCAGTGAGTGCCACAATCAGGTAACCGGAACCACGAGTGTTCTAGCCTATGCTTGGTGTTCAGCACTAATTGCATACCTCGCCATCTTCTCCTTCAGACCTTTTCGGGTCAGTCCAAGAATTGTTGATGTACGCAGGATATTGCCGTTGTTCTCTTTCAGCGTTGCGTTGATTAGTTCGCGCTCAACTTCCTCAACGATATCGCGTAACTTACCGGTCTTGTTGCGAAAAGCCGGTTGCTCAACCGCAGCAGCGCCAATGATCTCAGATGAGAGATCGTTAAGATCAATCACACTGTCATCATGGCTCACGACCGCAGCGCGTTCGACTTCGTTTTCCAACTGCCGGACGTTGCCGGGCCAAGAATAGCGACCGAGAGCTTCCAGTGCTCGCGCGGTGATTGAAAGATTCTCGTTGCCCAATTTGATGCGCAGTTTGCCGAGAAAATGGTGCACGAGCAAAGGAACGTCATCCCGCCGCTGGGCGAGTGATGGCAATTCAATCGTGAACGTGTTGAGTCGATAGAACAAATCTTCGCGAAAAGCGCCTTTCTTGATCTCCTCCTTGAGATCGCGATTGGTCGCCGAGACAACGCGCACGTCGACATACTCTGTCTTTGCCGATCCAACCGGCCTGATCTCCCCGGTCTCAATAACACGCAGTATTGCCACCTGTGTCGAACTTGGCGCTTCGCCGATTTCATCAAGGAAGATCGAACCGCCGTCGGCTTCGCGGAAGAGTCCGGGCTTGTCTTTGTCGGCGCCGGTGAATGCGCCTTTGACATAGCCGAACAGCTCGGCTTCCAGAAGTGACTCGGTCTTGATGCCGCAGTTCTTGACGACAAACGGCTTGCGGCGCCGATCGCTGTTGTAATGAATAGCGCGCGCCATCACTTCCTTGCCGGTACCGGTCGCCCCGGTGATCAAGAGCGGCGAATTGTTGGCAGCCACCTTGGAGGCCAGAGTTAGCACACGTTTGAGTGCCTGTGACTTGCCGACGATGTTTTCAAAGGCGAAGGTGACGTCGAGTTCCGCCTTGAGGCGGACATTTTCCTCATGCAGTTTCCGTTGCGAGAGTTCGAGCAGCTCGTTCTTGCGAGCCAGTTCACTCATCAACAAGACGTTGCGGAGAATATGCGCCGACTGTGAGACGATGATTCCTCCCAGACGGCACTGATCATCGCTAAACGACCCGCGACTGGCATCACGCACCAGACTGGTCATCCCA
>JAPLUP010000513.1 GCA_026397575.1 Candidatus Zixiibacteriota bacterium | reverse complement strand
AAAGACACTGATCTCACCATCGACGAGCACTTCTGCATTGTGATTCTAAAGAAGATCAACCTCGTCAACGGAAGTGAACACGTCGGCTCAGGCAGCCCGCCTTTCTAACGCTTTTCTAACCGCGAACTTCGAGGAACTTGCAGTAACTCAATCGAACTGCAACGAACTTGCAGTACCCAACCATCAATAAGACAACGAATTATGCCGAAAACATTGGGCCAGAGCAACTTGGTCAAAAAAACACTTATCGAATCCCTCACTCTCCGCCTCATAACCTGTTGTATCACAAACGATTACGATCAATTTAATGGCTTACGGAGAATGAATCTCTCACCTCAGAGCGACATCAGACCTTTGACTTACAAAGTGGACTGGGGTATTATTCCCCCGTCCTCTGCATTTCTAACTGCATATCGTGCAATGAAAAACGTCACGTCTTGGTCACAATCAAAGCGGACTGATTGAAGCGCCGATCAGTTTGGACCAGAGTCGTCAGGAAGACGCTATTGAAGCGACCAATTCGTCGAAATATGCTGTCAAACTCTGATCGGGAGAGACGGCGAGTTCCAGCTGAAGACGTTTCTCATAAGCGCGATAGGTTTGGAATGCTCTGTAAAACTCGCCGTTTCTGACCCTTGCCGCCATCATCTCCCGGACGCCTTCGCCCCACAATGGATCAAGCTGGAGCCCTCGCTCCAGCACAACTATAGCTTCCGACGTCTTACCTTTGTCCATCGAAAAGCGCGCCAGTGCCACCGATATTTCGAGGAATCTCTGAAGCAGCCTTTCACGATACTCAACCGCATATGTTTCAAACCTCCCTTCCGGTAGCAATTCACCACGATACAAGGCGGCGGCACTCCTGAGAATCGATTCCTGATCTTGTGACTGTATTACGATTGCAGTGTCATCAAAGCCAGACTTTTTCAGGAGGTCTTCGAATTCGATTGTATCGACTGTCGAACCTTTCGGCAGGTCTAGGCTGTAATGCTCGTTCGAATAGATGATGTAAGATTTACCTTTGGGGTCATGGTATGGATCCAATGCCCGCCGCAGATCCTTCACACAGGTCTGAAGAATAGGTTTGCTCTTGATTGGGTCGCTGTTCGGCCATAAGCTTTCAAGGATGACTTCCTCATGTGTAGGACCACAGCTTTCTACAAGTAAAAGTTGCAGAAGCAATCGCGACTTCTTGCGACTGAAAGATACATTTCTACCACCTGCGATGACAGAGAACCCACCAAACATTCTGACGTACAGTGGAGGTAGCGGGATTGTCGAGATAATGTCCAGATAGCGTTGGGCGGCGATTGCGACAATCTTGCTCTTGTGTTCCACAAAGTGTTTTGCCATGCCTACCAGGCCACGAACCTGCAAATCTGCGGCAGAGACGAGCAGATTGCGCAATTCAGTTGGAGTCAGGTCCTTAAGTCCGAGTTCAGAGTTGAAGGCTGGTGCCAGATCCATCAGATGATCGTCTTTGAGCAGCAGGTGGAATGAATCACCGATTAAGCCATAGCGGACAGATTTTACAATTACAAATGATGACACAGTATCGTTAGCCATCGGATACGATGACCAGCCGAGGAACCTAAGCTCGCGCAATCCGGTGCGCAGGAACTGCTTGGCAGTCTCATGCCGTCCACTGCCGTCGGCCCCCATTGCCGTCAGGAAACTGGCCGTCACCTTCCAGGCACGGGACTTGGTGGTCTCAGCGAGTTTGTAGAGGTTGGCAGCCGCCTTACTTAACGCGGGCCATTTATGGCTTAGCGCAACTTGCATTGCTTCTTTGCCCAGCCACAAGAGTCGTTGCTCAGTTCGGTCTCCAAGAGATGACGGCGCTGCAAGGCGAAGTTTGCTCCTCTCAACATTAAAGAGGCGGAAGTAGTCAAGCCATAGAGCAGTCGCAATTCGCTCCCGCTCATCGTATTCCAGAGCTCTATCATGCGAGTTGTTGAGATATCTGATCCCTGATGCGAACTCAATATCTGTAGTGCGCGCTCGGCGAATTCAACCGCGCGCCGGTACTGGCCGCAGGAGAGGTGTACCTCGGACATATTGACGAGCACCATTGGCACGATAGTGAACGCGCCTTTCCCCTCACATTCAGTCAGAATCGCCTGCAATTGCGCCAGTGCTTCTGTTGATTTTCCCAAGCAATGTGTGAAAAGCGCGATATTATTCTTCACTGTCATGCGATAATCAAACTGCGTCTCGTTGAGCATGGATAGGCAAAGTTGCGAATGCTCAATCGCCCTGTCTTCGCGAAGTTCCTGGTGGGCGGCGAGAGAAAGCACTACGTGTACCCCCGCCTCAATGGACTTTCCCAGATTCCCGCACCGGCGCTTGAGAGCTTGCCAATCTCGCTTGGTAGAGGTGTAATCAGTGGCCGGTGAGAGATGCAGGAGCGCCCAATGGTAGTGTATCCATAAGTTGCCCAGAGTAGCGAAGTCACCCTCATACTGCTCGACGCTGAGCTTATCGGACAGGTACTCTACAATCTCGCGGTTTTCCCCGGCTATTGAAAGCAGTTGTATCCGGAGCTTTGCATAAAGAGGGGTCCTCTGCAGCTTCGAGGGAGATTGCTCCAACCAGACTCGCACCCGACCTAAACCGTTTGCAGCCACGATGGCATGCCAGTCCTCATCGATGGCTCGCAGCGCTGCGTCATGATCAGGCAGATCCATGAGCAGTTGCGCTGCTTCTAGAGCCGCACCCTGTTTACGGTAATACTGTGCGGCCGATTGATAGACGCCGGCCAATTCGTTACGATCCGATGTTTTCCGCAGAACCTGATTGAGCGCCTGCCGGATCAACGGGTGAAGTCGAAAGGTCCCCGGCTGGTCAAGGACAACATGTGGTATTGTCGACTCCCGAAGTAATCGCAGACTCTTCGCGATGTTGGCACTATCAGAGCCTGCCACGACCATCGCGCTCTCGGCTGAAATGACATCAAGCACGGAACAACTTGCGAGAAAACTTACCAGATCCGAAGGCATGCCTTTTAGGAGTTCTTCTTCCACATATTCATTGAGTGAACGCAGGCTTTTCCCAGCCGCAAATATCTCCCTCTCCGTCAACAACGACTGATTTTTGAACGACTCAAGAAGTAATCCGATTGTGACACACCATCCAGCGGTTTTCTGCCAGAGATGTTCTATCTGAGCCTCCTCCAGTTGGAGCAGTGTCCGGCTCTTCAGGGCGTCAATGAATTCGGAAAAGCTGAAGGCAAGTTCATCCTTCCCGATGATGACGGCTTCTCCGCTTTCCTGCAGCTTGCGAGTGCTAAATGCCGGTTTGACCCGAGAGGCCACAATCATTTGCAGATGCTGTCCCCCTGCCAATGCAAGACGAAGAATAATTTCCGAGTTCTCTTTGCTCTCGTTAACGACTTCCCAATTATCCAGCACCAACCAACAAACCGGTCCTTTGGACTGTTCGATCAGATAACCAAGCTCCTCGGTCAACTCCATCGGCGGCATTGATGTGGTGGAGTTCTTGAGACCGCTGTTCCTTACCGAGGGCATCACCCGTGACAGCGCTTCAATGAGATATGCGAGAAAGCGTTTGGACTCGGCGTCATGCTGGTCCAGATGATACCAGGCGCGCTGAGAAACCGGCACC
>JAPLUP010000473.1 GCA_026397575.1 Candidatus Zixiibacteriota bacterium | reverse complement strand
CCGACCACGGAATGGGAAGTGATCAAGACCGAGACCCTTTCCACCGGCGAAATGATCGGTGGTTATGCGGCGATTCTGGCGCTGATACCGGCCGCAGCAGGCTTTATTGGTAAGTCGCTGATCGGCGTCTCGCTTCTGGGTTCAACGATCAAGATTCCGATTGTGCCCGGGTTCCTCTGGGCAGTGCTGACGTACATCATGTCGTTGGTATCGCTCTGGATTATGGCGATGATCATCGACGGCTTAGCGCCGTCCTTTGGCGCCACCAAAGACATGAACGCCTCGATGAAAGTCTCGGTCTTCTCGATGACCGCTGCCTGGGTGGCGGGAATTTTCTCAGTCATTCCGTTGCTGGGAATTCTCGGAATCCTCGGATTGTACTCACTCTACTTGCTTTATGGGGGAATGAAAACCATCAAGTCCCCTGCTCCCGACAAGATGATGGCGTACTATCTTATCACGATCGTCGTGGCGATTGTCGTCTACTTCGTCATCTCAATGGTCGTGAGCGCCGTTGTGCTCGGGCCTTACCTCGCAGCCGGAGCCTTCAGAGGAATGTAATTATCACGGTAAGTCAGGAGTTACGCGCTCCTGACTTCCCCGTGTTTTGATCGCGTAGCGCTACGCTTGACGTTGTCACCGCATGGAAGCGCGGGAACTTTGGCGTATTGTGGTCGCGGAGCACGAGGACGTACTCAGCGCACGTTGGTCAATTCCGGTTAGCCGTGGAGACAAACAGGATGTCAAAACCGAAGCAGTTTGGCCTACAAAACTCAACGATAGCGCCACGCCCTCAGCGGCGCTGACTGTCGCCGATAGTTGGGCTTCATTTTCGAAGATCAAAAAACAACGGGTGGCGCAGGCCGCATTTGCCTATTGGAAGATGTGCTTGTCCAAAGCCGGTTATGACCCCAAAGGCACTGTCGTCGTTTTGCGTGATGCCGAAGGAGTCGATCTTGTAAAAGTCACTGCCAACTCCGATAAGACCACTGTCGACTTCTTGAAGTAGGGCGAAGGCCAAGACCGAAGCGGTTTTGACATACAAGACTGAAAAATGATTGCCAACGCTCAAACCGTATACTAGATTTCAATGCGGCGTGTCCAAATTGGTTTGACGACGTACAAAACGGAGTCCCGCACGGTCATGATGATTAATGGAGGTTTAATGATATGAAATTGAGAAGTGCTGCTGTCGTCGGGATCTTTTCCCTTCTTATCACTGCGTTATTTCTGTTCGTTTCCTGTGGTTCAGAGGGAGAAGGTGATAAGAGAGAGAATATAAAGTCCCTTCAAAGATCTGCCGTTGCTGAAACATAATGGCAAACTGATCCTCTACGGGCTAGATATTGATCACTCCAGAATTCACTTGGGCTGGCGAGTTACATACATACGTATGCGTTCTGGCGACGTCGGAGGTTTTATCGGGAAAGTATGTGAGACTCCAGAAGCAGTGCAGAAAGCCGCGGACGATATGTACGTGATCGAATTCCCCGAAAGCAGGGGCCTGTGGACAGGTTCATATTACCTGAACACCGGTTCCGAGAATGACCACGCATGGTTTTTTAACTATCAAAGCAGTGGAGTAGACAACCTTATAGGAGATTGGCAGCCAGATAGTCTGTCAAAGAAATTGAGTCCTTATGGGTCGGACTTCTTCTTTATCTGGAGGTTTGATTGCTTGGATAAGGATCTGATTAGCTTTTCGTCTAAAATGGACAGTTGGAATCCGAAGTTGTGGGATGAGGACACAGTTAAGTTTGCGGGATTCCCAGTCATTTTCTCAGAAAACAAATTCTATTTCTCCATAGCAAGTGAGTTCTTTAAAGAAACTTATCGCGGCCTTGGTTTGTTGGATACTCTCACGGCTCACGGGATTCCCGCGGATAGCGTCAGAATTAATGGTTCTTATGATGCCACAAATGATGCTCTCGCAGTCACTTTCTTGGGTTCGCCAATAAGATTGCTCCGCGTACGTAGGAACCTTGCATTTGGGTTTCGATCACCATGTGGAAGGTAGGTTGACTCTAAGGTATTGACAAATCCCAATACCCTCGTACAGTTTCGTAGGTCAAGCCGACTTGGGGCTTGACCTACGAAACTATTATTTGCTCCCGACGGATAAGCGGAAGTATGGTTGTGGCCGCGCCCCAACAACGCTGGAACTATTCGATATACCCGATGGCTTCGATCTCGACGAGCGCATCCTTGGGCAAGCGGGCGACCTCACAAGTCGCGCGTGCCGGGAAGTTTTTGCTGAAGTATTGCATGTGCACTTCGTTCATCGCCTGAAAGTCATCAAAGTCCTTCAGGTAGACCGTTGTCTTGACAACCCTGTCCAATCCGGAGCCGGCAGCTTCAAGAACCGCGGTGACATTCTTCAGAACCCGGTGTGTCTGCTCAGTGATGTCCCCTTGACTCATAATTCCGGTCGCAGGGTCGATTGCTATCTGGCCGGAGACGAAGACAAGTTGCTTGCATTCGAGGATGTTTCCCTGCGAATAGGGTCCGATAGCTTTGGGTGCTTTGTCGGTGGCGATGATTTTTCTGGGCATGCTTTCTCCTATATGCTATGGCGGTCGGCGTGACCGCAGAATCGTTATTAGGATGAATATACGGCCGCGCAAAGGGAGCGACAACGAGTAATGGCCGATCGTGAATGGGCTGTTGAAAAGACCCAGACCGTGTCATTGCGAGGAGTACGGAGATGTGATGCGGGGTGTGGACACGACGAAGCAATCTCGGTCTATGCGCTCCAGATGCAGGCGCGCAGATTGCTTCGTCGTCATTGCACTTCCCATCTATCTCCCGCCCTGACTCCTCGCAATGACAATTCCGAGGTTTTTCGATACTCCCGGAGTGGCAGAACGGCAACGGCCATTCCGGAGCTAATACTTGTTGAGAGGACTTTCGGGACCCATGAGAACCGTGAACTCGCGCAGGAGATCTGCGGCGAAGCACCCGTCCTGACCATGCATCATCTTGAGAGCCGGATAGGTCTCGATGGCCGGCTGGTAAACACGTTCAGTGGTGAGCGCGTCGAAGACGTCGACGACGGCAACGATCTTGCTGAACGGATGCATGTCGCGTTCGTCGACTCCGAGCGGGTAGCCGCTTCCATCAATGCGCTCGTGGTGTTGAAGTACCGGGTAATAGGACTCTTCCGAAATGATGTCGGTTTCGCGCAGAATGTCACTACCCCAGTTGGGATGTTTCTTCATGATCTCGAATTCGGACCGATTTAAGGATGTGCGCTTATTGAGAATGCGTTCCGGGACTTTGCTTTTGCCCACGTCGTGCAGCAGAGCACCGGTTCCCAGAGTGACCAGTGCGTCCTTGTCGGTTATGCCGATCTGCCGCGCCAGCGATATGGAAAAGGTGCAGACGTTCACCGAATGGGTGTATGTGTAATAGTCGAACGAAGTTATCTTCATGAGGTTGAGAAACGCGTCACGTCCTTTAAGAATGTAATTGATCGTACTCTCAACCAGAGTCTGACTGCGACGGACATTTTCGGAGTACGTGGGATTCGCCAAAAGTTCCTTGACCAGCGCTTTGGAAGTGTCGTACAAAATCGCTGCCTTCTTGATCTCTTCG
>JAPLUP010000427.1 GCA_026397575.1 Candidatus Zixiibacteriota bacterium | reverse complement strand
GATCGCCCCCAGCGACTCCTCCAGCCGTCGGAAACCAAGCTGTTTGGCTGCTTCGTACTGGGTGAAAAAATGGCTGTCGGAAAGATAATCGCGCACATCGGGGAGCGCGAGCTTCTTCTTGCCGGCATGCACGATGGCGATTTTCTCTACCTCGTTTTCAATATCGCCGCAGTCTCGACCGACAATCCGACAAAACTCGGTGATGGCATCGGCGTCGATAGCAAATCCGCGCGCAGAGAGACGTGAGCGCACATACTCGGGGAGCGCATCGTCATTGAGATCCTTGATTTCGACCAGAACGCAGCGTTCGAGCATCTCTTTGACAAACTTGGTCCGGCCATCAAGCTTGCGTGCTACACCAATGAAAGTGACACTGGGATCGAGTGATTTGAGGACTTTCGGGAGGAATTGCTGCGACGCTTGCGGCAAACGGTCAAGTTCCGTTACGATCACAACGGTGTTGCCTCCGAGAAGCGGTACGCCAAACAACCGCTCTTCAAGCGCCGCCGGATTGGCCTTGGCGCCGCCGAGCGAGTGTCGGTTATAGGCGCGCTCACCCGCCGGAATCCGCTGCTTGACAATTTTCTCGGTCAGCAGGAAACGTTGATAATAGTCGTCCCCCTGCAGCAGATAGGCGGGATCAATTTTGCCGGTTTCAACCTGCCGGAGCGCCTGAGTATATGTCAGTTTTCCCACGACCGGATGTTAGGGGTTTCAAACCTCTTTGTCAACCGCTACTGAATGGCGACGGTTACGGCTTGTAGGGGCGCACCTCTGTGTGCGCCCATATTCCGGCCGAACGGGCGGGTAGGGGCGCACCGCCGTGCGCGCCCAGATTCCGATGAACGGGCAGACACGGAGGTCTGCCACTACTATTTGCAGCCGTCGCAGGGGGCCGGACCGGCTCTGAAGATGTAGTTGATCAAGAGCACTACGTCAGCAATGTTGATCGTTCCGCCGCTGCAATTGACGTCCGCTAGCGAAAGTGACTGCGGCGCAGGCCCACCGACAAAGATGTAGTCGATCAGGAACACCGCGTCGAGCAGGTTGACTTGTTCATCGGCGTTGGCGTCGCCGCAGACGTAGTCGGGCGTCCAGGTCATCTTGGTCACGAAGGCATCAAGACCGCCTTGATATGTCTGATACTGATTTCGTGTCGGGTAGTCGTAGGAAAGCGTATTGCCCGTCAGATAGGCGTTGCCGCTATTGTCGACCGCAAGGGCGGCTCCAACATCCCAGTCAGAGTCGCCGAGATAGGTGGAGTAGATCAGGCTGTTGCCGGAACCGGAGAGCTTGGTCACAAAAGCATCATAGCCGCCTTGATCCGTCTGATAGTGGTTCCAAGTCGGGAAGTCGACAGAAGAACTGTAGCCTGTCACATAGGCATTGCCGCCGCCATCAACCGCGATGCCGTATCCTTCATCGTAGTCTCCCCCGCCAAGGTAGGTGCTGTATATCAATGAGTTTCCCTCGCTGCTGAGTTTCGTCACAAAAGCATTCTGGAGACCCTGCAATGTCGACTGATAGGGACCCTTAGCGGGGAAGTCTGAGGAATTGGTCGTACCCGTCACATAGGCACTGCCGCTGCAATCGACCGCGACACTGTTTCCACCTTCGCCGCTACCACCACCCAGGTAGGTGCTGTAGACCAGGCCGCCACCGGTCCTACTCAGCTTGGTCACAAAAGCGTCTCCGGTGCCCTTCAATGTCGATTTTCCCCCACCGAGGTAGGTGCTGTAGGTCAGGCTGCTGCCCCAACTGCTCAACTCACTGACAAAAGCATCCCCGCCACCTTGGCGCGTCTGGCAGGGATTCAAAGTTGGGAAATCGAGAGAATTTGTCCAGCCGGTCACATAAGCATTGCCGCTGTCTCCGATCGCGATGTCGTAAGCTACATCTTGGTTTGTTCCGCCGAGGAAAGTGCTATATGTTAGATTGTTGCCGGAACTACTCAGCTTGAATATGAAGACATCCGAGCCCCCTTGATACGCTTGATATTCATTCTGGGTCGGGAAGTTGGAGGAAGTAGTCAAGCCCGTTACGAAGGCATTGCCGCTGACATCGACTGCGACGCCATATCCACCATCGTAGTTTTCCCCGCCGATGTAAGTGCTGTAGATCGGGATATTACCAGAGCCGGTC
>JAPLUP010000092.1 GCA_026397575.1 Candidatus Zixiibacteriota bacterium | reverse complement strand
GCAATCGACAGCCCGGCAGCATACTTATGTCCGCCGTAGCGCAACAACAGATCTTCACAACTCTTCAGCGCATCGTGAAGATGGAACCCGGGTATGGACCTGCCGGAACCTTTGCCTTCGTCCTTGTCGACGGCAATCAGCACCGTCGGTAGATAAAAACGCTCAACCAGACGCGAGGCCACAATTCCGATTACACCCTGATGCCAGCCCGAGGAATTCAGGATGATCGCCTTATCGTTATCCACATCTACCGTCTTCTCGATCTGCTGCAGCGCTTCTTCCAGAGTATTCTCATCAATTGACTTCCGTCGTTGATTTTCGATTTCGAGGAACTTGGCAATACTGCTGGCGGTAGCAGTGTCCTTGGTCGTTAGCAACTTAATCGCTTTTTCGGCGCCCCCTAACCGACCGACGGCATTTATGCGCGGAGCGAGAATAAAGACAATCTGACTTGTGGTGATCTCTTTGCCCATCAGATCGCACTCGAAGACCAGCGACTTCAGTCCCGGCTTGGAAGATCGCAAGATCTGGTTGATACCGAAATATGTCAGTACGCGGTTTTCATTCACAAGCGGCACGACGTCCGCCGATGTGCCGAGTGCTACTAGATCGAGATGTTCTTCAAGCTCCGACTCATCCTGCCCCAGTTTGCGGAACAACCCTTGGGCGAATTTGAACGCAACACCGACGCCCGACAACTCTCTGCCGACCGAATGCTCGCCGCCAATCTTCGGATTTACGACTGCGGCCGCCAAAGGCAGACTTTCACCCGGCTCGTGATGATCGGTTATCACACAGTCAATGAATTTCTCTTTGGCGTATTCGACTTCGCGGTTGGCGGTAATACCGGTATCGACGGAGATAATCAGAGAAGCTTTCTTCTTTTCCGCCTCCAGAATCCCTTCTTCCGATAATCCATATCCTTCAATCAGTCGATTGGGCAGGTAATAATGCACATTGGCGCCCAGCTTGTTGAGAACCAAGAACATCAATGATGCGGCTGTAATGCCATCAACATCATAGTCGCCATAGATCATAATGGTCTCGTTCTCGCGCAGCGCCTGCATGGTCCGCTCCACCGCGGCTTCCATGCCGGGGATCAGAAACGGATCGCAGAGATCGGTCATGCTCGGATTGATGAACTTTTCGATCTCAGCGGCGCCGGTCATGCCCCGATTTACCAGTATCTTGACTATCAGTGATGGCAGATTCACTTCTTTCGAAATCTGCTCCACCACCCGATAATCAGGGTCGGAGGCGACCATCCAGCGCATTTTCACGCGGCTTTTCAAGATCAATCAATACCTCTTCAAAAACAAAAATTCCGAAGCAGTCCGTAAGCCGAGTTCTGTTCAGGCCTAAGGCCCTGCAGCCATTCCTCTGGGATTCGGCTTGCGCCGAACCTCAAGCAACCTACCCGGGAGTAATAACGAGTCTGAGCAGCTCTTCTCCCCTATTTGGTCTTGCTTCGGATAGGGTTTGCCGGTCCGGCGAGATTACTCCCGCCGCCGGTGGTCTCTTACACCACCATTTCACCCTTACCTCGCGACCGAAGTCGCAAGGCGGTATCCTTTCTGTTGCACTTTCCGTCGGATTGCTCCGCCCTCCCGTTAGGAGGTATCCTGCTCAGTGAAGCTCGGACTTTCCTCATCCCGCTGTAACGGGACGCGGCCGCATCACCTGCTTCGGAATATATTGGACTCAAAAACTACTCCCTAAACCACTAATACATCATACGGTAGTTGGGTGCCTCTTTGCTGATGGTCACATCATGCGGATGGCTTTCCCTTAGACCGGCTGTACTTATTCTAATGAACTTTGTCTTAGTACGCAAATCCTCAATGCTCTTGGCTCCACAAAGACCCATGCCGGAGCGCAAACCGCCGACAAGCTGGAATACGAGGTCGGCCAGGGGGCCTTTATACGGCACGCGTCCCTCAATCCCCTCAGGCACCAGCTTGGACATATCCTCGGTATTCTCTTGGAAATAGCGGTCTTTTGTGCCGTCCTTCATCGCGCCGATCGATCCCATACCGCGGTACACTTTGAAGCTCCTCCCCTCTAACAGGATTGTCTCGCCTGGAGATTCTTCAGTCCCCGCCAGCAAGGAACCTACCATAACACAATGTGCGCCTGCCGCTAAAGCCTTGCAGATGTCACCCGAATAGCGAATCCCGCCGTCTGCAATTACTGGAACGTTCTGTTTCGTAGCCACCGCAACCGACTCCATGATCGCCGTCACCTGGGGCACACCACCACCGGAAATCACTCGGGTCGTGCAAATCGCCCCCGGACCGATACCAACCTTTACGGCATCCGCGCCAGCGTCAATAAGCGCTTTCGTCCCGTCACCTGTGGCAACGTTGCCCGCGACCAAGTCGATGTCGGGGAATCGCTTTTTCAGCGTTTTCGCGGCATCCAAAACGCCACGGCTGTGCCCGTGGGAGCTATCCAGCACCAATAAATCAACGCCGGCCGCGATGATCGCCTCGGCGCGCGGCAACAGATCACTTCCGATGCCGACAGCGGCGCCGACACACAGCCGTCCGCGACCGTCCTTGCAAGCGTTCGGATAGCGGAGTTTCTTCATAATGTCTTTGACCGTGATCATTCCCTTCAGATTCATCTGGTCATCGACAATTGGCAGTTTCTCTATCCGATGTTTGTGCAGAATCTCCTTCGCCTGCTCCATTGTCGTCCCTTCCCGCACCGTGATCAGATTATCCTTGGTCATGATTTCCGAGACCAGCGTTTGCGGCGCCGGATGGAAGCGCAGATCCCTGTTGGTCAGAATACCAACGAGACGGGAATTTTCAACAATAGGAATTCCCGAAATGGAATAGCGCTGCATAACCGCCAGCGCCTCGCCAATCGTCTGGTCACGCGTCAGCGTAATCGGACTCACGATCATCCCTGCTTCCGACCGCTTGACCTTGTCAACCTCTTCGGCTTGCTTCTGCAGAGACATGTTCTTGTGGATTATTCCCACACCACCCTCGCGGGCAATCGCAATCGCCAGTCCCGATTCACTCACAGTGTCCATGGCCGACGAAATGAGCGGAATATTGAGACGAATATTGCGCGTGAGCTGAGTCGTTACGTCAACCTCGCGCGGATGAATCTCCGCAAGTTGCGGAACGATCAGCACGTCGTCAAAAGTCAAACCCATTTCCGGGAGAATCTGAGCCACCTGCTATTCTTCCCCTTCCCAGATCAGTATCCTGCCGCACGAAGCGCAGGTTTCCATAGTGGTCCCCTTCTTGATCTGCTGAATCTTCTGCGGAGGCTGCGATTTGAAGCACTCGCCACAAGCGCCGCGCCTGAGCGTCACCACCACGTCACCACCGCGTCCTTTGCGCACGCGTTCATAGGTGGCCATAGCGGTCTTGGACACTTTCCTGACCAGATTGTCGCGGTATGCCTCTTTCTCATCCATCTTGCCCTGAACAGAATCAATCTGTAACTGCAAATCAATGAGTCGACCGGCGTTATCCCTCTGGACAGTCACGTTTTCCTCATCAAGCTGCGTAACCGAAGCCTTGAGTTGTTCGATCTCGGTCATCAACTCCAGACAGCGTTCCTCGTCTTTTGTTATCTCGGTCTTGGCGCCATCGATCTGTGCCACCAGAGCATCATACTCCTTGTTGGTCTTGATCGTGAGCATCTGCTCCTGGTATTTCTCCTTGAGTTCCTTGGTCTTCGCAATCTTGATTTCCAGTTCCTTGATTTCTATCTGAGCTTGGCGCAGCCGGGCTTTCTTCTGTGACAGATCAGCGGCCATGGAAGCCATCTGTTCTTGTAGGTTCTTCATCATGTCGGGCAAGAAAGCTTTGGATCGTTCCAACTCCCCGATCCAGTAATCAATGTCCTGCAACTCTTTTAGAAGCCTGATGTCTTCATGCATCTACGCACGCCTCCGGTACTTGTCGCTCAGCCAAAGAGAAAAAAAAACGCACTGACCATCCAGTGCATCCACAATAACCCGCTATGTCTCTTTTGCTGTTCAATCGAGTTCTTAGGTTTCCCGTCAAAGTCACCAACCTACCTCGTCACGGTTTCTATGGTGGGCAATACTGGATTTGAACCAGTGACCTCTCGGATGTGAAGAGCTATGGGCCCAACTGTGTCCAAGTCTTTTACTATAACAACCCTTTCGACCCTTGTCAAGAATATTTGTAAGAAAATGCTCGCAGCTTCAGTTTACGCAACGTCCATGTCGACAATAACTTGCACTCCGACACCCCTGGCGTATCCGATTGTGTTCGCTATATGGTTAAAGCCTGTGTTGCCGGACTCTCCAAGTCGTCGTTATTCGCAACGACCTTGCTCTTAAGACGAGGTATGCCGGCAAACAGCCACAAAAGGAGAGGAATAACAATGTTGCCGACTAGCAGGAAATAACGTCCTGCCCAGCTCAGCCAGTGATCTATGGCGGCCAAGGGTTGCAGGTTCTGGGCTTGCGCCATTCTTCCGAAGTTGACCAGTTTGTTGTCCTGAGTTTGCAGAAACAAATCCAGTGACTGCGTCATGAGAAGCACAAGCCAGCCGACAAGAATGTACAGGAATTTTTTGCCGATCTGGCCGTCGAACGGCGTAGCGAGGAACAACGCCAGGAATATCGTGATGTTAAAATGAAACCGTTCCGCGTCGGCGGAGAATTTGAAATGGCCACGCCCTGCCTCACCTGTAGTAAGATTTCGGATGTCAAAGTAAACGTCACTCTTGATACACCGGTCCTGACTCCCGAAAACCATTTCATCATGGTTGAAGGGATTTGTTTGGAAAATGACATTGCCTATGGCCACCAGCAACTGGCTGTAAACCGGTGATACCCATAGCCAGAGCAGCAGTAACACCACCCACCAGATGGCAGTCATTAGGAGAAACTTATAAACCCTTCGCGTTCTTTGGCTCCTTCACGATTTTGTCATACCAGAGCAACCAAAGCAAACCACCGATCAGGATAATGGCAAACTGCCAGATGTGCAGATGCGCCTCCTGGAAGAGCCAAGTATTGCTCCCGCTTAGGTAGAAGAGAGTCGCCACCCTTACCAGATTGATCACAAACAGGGCGACCGTCCCCAACAGCGCGCCGAGCCACTTCTTCCTCCAACTAGTTGGGAAGGCAAAAACCCCGGCCAGAAAGAGAATTGTTACATAGACCGAATTGCATCCTTCGGCGATGCTGACCCCCCCGTACGGTGACGAAATGTGTGTCTGAGTCACGGTCGACTGGCCGCCAAGAAGATTGATGATCCAGCCTGACGCGGAGGCAGTGAAGCAGTTGATCGGGTCAAGAAAATACCCGCTGCTCCAATCCGCCAAGACGATTGCGAATCCGACCCCGGTAAAAAGGGCAAAAATAGTATAGGCCTTCAGGAGATCCCGATTCATCCGGATCGATTCCGCAATGCGTTTATGAGGGGAGCGGCCGGCTGGCCACTCCCCTTCATCTATTCTCTTTCTCCTCATCTCACCTCAGAACGCCGTCACCTGTGCGGTTCTACGACGCCTGATAACATAATATGTCATCATTCCCAACAGCAGTACGCTGAACACAATCATCGCCCATTCGGAAAGCGTCGGGATAGATGGGGGACATTCATATCCGTAATTTGGGTTTCCTTTTGCTGATAGCCAGACGCCATATTTGTCGCAAGAATTCGTGCCGACGAACGTGATTTGTTGGCCCGGGCTAAGCGGGGCCCCGAAAGCTCCTCCGTTGTAGGCCACCTGTATGTTCTTGGTTACAGTTCCGTTAATCACGGTCAGAATGTCGCCTGCGTTCAATTGCCCAAAATTCGGACAAACGAGATTGCCATTGGCATCAAGAGTGACAGTGACACTTTGATTAGCCGCCAGCGCGGTCCCGCCAAACAGAAACAGGCCGACAAGAACGACCAGAACGAGAATTCTACCGAAACCTGAATACATCATACTCACTTCTCCCTAATACTTGTCATGGTTTAGAACTTTCAGTCTCCAGCCGCTTTCCAAAACGGAACTTCTACATCATCCAACAGTGTGGATGCTGAGACT
>JAPLUP010000133.1 GCA_026397575.1 Candidatus Zixiibacteriota bacterium | reverse complement strand
GGTCCCCAGCCTTGGAAAAATCTCTTTGCCATTAAGATACCGCTGAGAGGTTTCAATCCCGACAGAACAGGCATCTTGAAATCGAAAACCATGTCCCTACGGTATTCGCCCTGTTCACCTGCATCGTGGGCAACATCATGGTGATGGTTCGAGTCTTCCACTCACACCGCCTTCACCGACCGGCGCCACTCCGCTTCTTTCGTGAAGTTGACGTCATCCTCTATCTGTAGAATCCAGAGGCCGACCAATTGGTGCTTGGCATTGAGTTCGAAAATCAATGAATTTGCCGGCGAAACAAAACGGGCTATTCGCTCGGCGGCAAAACGGATATAGAGCAGAGATTTCTTGGCATCAGTATTGTAGGAAATCGGCTCGGCTTGCAAGCGCGTGCCGACAAATGCCACATTTTCTTTGTCCACATTTTCCGGCGGATGAATCGCTTTCTCGACAGCCCAATCCTTGCGCGGCTTCCAGACATCTATGTTAAGCAACTTGCCGTCTTTGGTCAGATCAAACGAAAACTCCTCCCCCTCCAGGCAGGCTCCGAATTTGCCCTTCTGCTTGACGCCAACCGACATTGAATCACTCCCCGAGTCATAGAATGCGCGACAGGGATACGAACGCGATAGTATCGATGTCTTGAGCACGATCGGCGGCATTAGAGTCCTTTCAGTCTGTCCTGCGCAATTCTTGCTTCCATGGATTTAGGGAACTCTTTGACAAGCCGCTGGAAAATGACTTTCGCCTTCTTCTTCTCGCCAAGTTCTTCATAGGAACGCCCCATCTTGAACAACGCGGGAACCAATTGGTCGCCTTTGGGATAATTCCTCTCTACTTTCTCGAACTCCGGAATCGCCTTAGCATATTCCTTTTTGCCGTAGTAACACTCTCCCAACCAGTACTGGGCATCGTCCGCCATCGGACTGTCTTTGAACATTGTCAGGAATTCGTTGAACTCCATGACCGCCATCACGTAGTTGCCTTCTTTGAGATCGGCAATTGCGTTGTTGTAGAGCTTAGTTTGATCAACCTGTGGCAGTCCTTCCTGACCGGCGCTGTCCGTCCTTGCCGCAGTAGGTTCGGTGTTGCCGCTTGCCGCTGGGGATGATACCGATCCGCTCTGACCCGAACGATTGGCAATCATGTTGATCCGCCCCTCCATGTCGCTCAGACGGCTGTCGATGGATGCGCTTTTGTCGAGAAGATCCGCCAACGCGGTCTTGAGATCGGCCTGATATGCCACATTCTTATCAATGGTGGTGCGGTACATACTGTCCATTTGCACGAGCCACTCTTGCGTCTGCACGGTCGATCGCTCGATATACTCAAGTTGTCGTTTCATCGTTTCGATTTCCCCGCGTGATGCGCACCCGGCTATCAGCAACGCCGTCATGGCCGACAACAGCAATCCGATTCGTTTCATGGCTCTACTCCGCAAACCAAAAGGGCGGTTTGCACCGCCCTTTCTTTACGCTATTTCTCGACAAAATCGTCTCTTCGGTTTTTCGCCCAGGCATCTTCGTCATGTCCCAATGCCACCGGACGCTCTTTGCCATAGCTGATTGTCGAAACACGATTGGCCTTCACACCCATGCTGGCCATATAGTCGCGGGCTGATTTGGCTCGCCGTTCACCGAGAGCGAGATTGTACTCCACGGTACCGCGTTCGTCGCAGTGACCTTCGATCGTGATCTTGAGATTCTGGTCCTGCTGCATCACATCGATGTTCTTTTTCAGGTCGGCTTTGGCGTCGTCACGAAGGTTATACCTGTCGAAATCGAAGTAGATGGTCTTGAACTTGGACGACGACCCAGACTCGACCTTCGTCCCCTGATCAGTCGACTGATCAGACGGTGTCACAGGCGGTATGGTCTCCTTCGTGGTCTGTTTCGTCAGCGGTTCCACTTTCGGTTTTTTGGCGCAGCCAACTACCATAAACGAAATGAGCGCTGCTGCCGCGAGCAGTGTCAAAAAGCTCTTCATTCCACTTCCTCCTTGTATATCATAGACTTACATAAACTCCGCAAATAACCCTCTTCAGGGTTCAGCGGCTATTATTACATTGTTAAACTACTTTGTCAACCACTTCCGTAAGCGATCTCGACACTACACCATCTTGGGACCAGTGCCGCTAATCTCTTCCGAAACAATGATTTACTACTCCCGTGTTCCTTGCTCGTCAAGAACAACACGTGCTTGTGCAGTCAGTTCACTTCCCCTGCCCATCCACTGCTTATACGCAGTTGCGGTCAATCTGCAAAAGGCTGCCAAGCCGGATTGGACGATTTTCCGTCAGACGTTATCTTCTTGATTTTCTTCTTGAAGCGATCCATAATATATAGATCGTACTTCGCGCCAACTTGTTTACATAAAACTACATGCCAGCCGTCCGGTGACCAATGGGGATTTTCGTTCGATCCGGTTTGGTCGAGTTGACCAAAGTCCGAGCCCTTGGTGTCGATCGTGCAGATCTGGAAATCGCCATCCTCGCCGCGAGCAACATAGACAATCGCGTCACCGAGCGGCGAGTAGTCGGGTGAATCATTGTATTTTCCCTCGTAAGTCAACCGCGTGATCCCGACACCGTCAGGATCAACTCGGTAAATCTGCGGCGTGCCGGTGCGGTCAGATGTAAAAATGATCTCCTGTCCCGTCGGCGACCACGAGGCCCCGCTTTCAATGGATGACGGTAGATCGGTCAGGCGGCGTTTGATTTCTCCCTTTCGATTCAAAATGTAAAGATCGGGATTACCATCTTTCGACAAAGTTATCGCGATCTCGTCGTTGTCGGGCGAAATCGATGGCGCCGAATTGATTCCCGGATAGGCAGAGATCGATCGACTTTTTCCCGATCTGATATCAAGTTCCCAGACTTCGGCGCTGCCATGCTTGAATGTTGTGTACAGCAGTTTGTCTTCCTCGCGGTCCCAGCAGGGAGACAAGGCGATGCTCTGATCATTCGTCAGCCGCATCGCGTTGGCGCCGTCATAGTCACACAGCCACACCTCTTTGCGTCCACTGGCCGCACAAGCATAGGCGATTTTCGTCGTAAAGAATGGTTTCTCGGCGGCGATTTGTTTTACTGCCGCGTCACCTACCATGTGCGCGATTCGCCGGATGTTGCCGCGCCTGGTCCTGAGTTTCTCATCCTTCATCTCTTGAACCTGGGGATGCAGTTCGCTGATCCGATAAGCAACCACGGCATCGTCCCCCTTCAGTTCCAGCGTGCCATCAACCAAATAGTCGGCTCCCATGCGTGCCCAAACCTCAGGCGTCAAATCTTTGATCTCCCAGACATCGACGTAAAATTGGTTCACCGTTATCGTGTCGAAGAAGACATGGAAATCAAGATCATCAGTCACAACCTTCTTGACGGTTGCCGCCAGCGAATCGGCAGTGAGCGACCAGTCACCGACCACTTTGAAGTCGCCGACGGCGATTTTGAATGCATTAAACTTGCCGGTGCGAATCGCGCCGCTGATATCGATTCCTTTTTGTGCCAATGCCTGTGGCGCTATGAAGCACACGGTAAGCATAAGTATTAGTGTCGCAATCACACTTCCCAAAGACATACGACTGTGCGTGCTTTTTCCAGCGCACATCCTCGCCGTGTAGGGATGAGGTCTCCGCGCCCCAAAATCCTCGGCCTTACGGCACATATTCAAAGTCAAGGTGTAATCCAATGTAGTCATAGTTGAATTCCACGGGAAACGGCGGGAACTGTCCGGCGCGTTTGATGGCATAGATCGCCGCCTGGTCAAAAGTACTGATGCCCGATGATCTCTCCACTATCGGTTCTCCGATAACGGTTCCGTCGCGGTCGATTTGGCAGTAAATCGTGCAGCTTATCGGCGCTGACGATGTCACCGGGTTACGCCAGGAGCGTTCAATGACTGAAAGCACGAGGCTCAGATCATAAGGCAGATTTGACCCGCCAATATTTTCGCCCTCCCCCTCGCCGGAGCCTTGTCCTACTTTCGAGGAGACATCCAGTCCCCCCTTATTGTCACTTTTGGTTTTGTCTTTCTTGGGCTCGGTTTTTTCTGTCTTCTCCGTTTTCTCTTTCTTGGCCTGTTCTTTCTTTGCAGGCGCAACTGCCTCTTCGGCCGGTTTCGGGGCAACGTCTTGCGCTGATGCCGCCTTGCCCGCACCCGCCGGTGTCAGTTGCGACAGATCGACGTTCATTATGTCGGGCGTACCGCGAAACATCCCACGACTCGGGTTAAAAATAATGATCGCAACCAACAGCGCACAGTGGCCGATCACCGATACTATCAGGTCCCTTCGCAGCACAAACACGCTATTTCTTCCTCGTTCTTGGCTTTCCGGGTTCGTCCGGCGGCTTCGTCACCAATCCGACCTCTGATATCCCCGCTGCTTTGATCCGTCCCATAATGTCAATCACCGTCCCGTGCGTAACGGATGCATCCGCACGCAGGAAAACTTTCTTGTTTGATGCCTGATCGTACGCGTCTTTGATCTTCATCTCAAACTGATCGAGATTGACCAGTCGGTCATCTATATACGTAAACCCCTTTACATCGATCGTAACCACAACGCCATCCGATACCGTCGCATCGGCAACCTTCGTCTTCGGTAGGTTGACCTCAATTCCCGACTGCATCAGCGGCTCCGAGATCATAAATACGATCAGAATCACCAGCACTACGTCCACCAGATTGGTGACGTTGATATCATGCATCTTGGGATAGATGCGTTTTCGCCGCCATTTCCTCATGACGCCTGTTCCCTTGTGACCGCCGCCAGAAATTCCAGCGAGAAGTTGTTCAGATCATCGGCGATAAATTTCAGTTTCGTGTTGCACCAGTTAAACGCCATGACCGCCGGAATCGCCACGGCCAAACCCACGATCGTCGCCACCAACGCCTCGGCAATGCCGGGCGCTACGACGATCAGTGACGCCGTTCCCTGAGCGCCGATATTCATGAAGGCGTTCATGATACCCCAGCACGTGCCGAGCAGACCGATAAACGGCGCAACATTGGCGCAGGTAGCCAGGAAGGCGACGTTCCGTTCCAGATGGCTGATTTGCATACTGGCTTCTTTCTCCAGAATTTTGTCGATCGCGTCAACTTCCTCGGGCAGCAACTTGATTGAGGTCTTGCCGCCGGTACTTCCGTTAAGGCTCTCGCCGTTTTCTTTCTTGATAGT
>JAPLUP010000277.1 GCA_026397575.1 Candidatus Zixiibacteriota bacterium | reverse complement strand
TGGTGATTACCGGTTTGTCCGGTTCGGGAAAGTCATCGCTGGCGTTTGACACGATTTACGCTGAGGGACAACGTCGGTATGTCGAATCTCTTTCGGCGTACGCGCGGCAGTTTTTGGGACTGATGGAAAAGCCGGATGTTGATTTCATCGACGGGCTGTCGCCGGCGATTTCGATCGAGCAGCGTTCCGCCAGCAAGAATCCCCGCTCGACAGTCGGCACCGTTACCGAAATCTACGACTATTTGCGTTTGCTCTTCGCCAGGACCGGCGAACCACACTGTCATCTGTGCGGGGCTCCGATCGCACAGCAGACGGTCTCGCAGATCGTCGATGCCGTGATGGCCTATCCTGAGAATGCCCGGATTCACGTACTGGCGCCACTGGTGCGTGGCCGCAAAGGGGAACATCGCGAAGTGCTGGAGGAAGCCAAGAAGAAGGGCTTTGTGCGTGTGCGTATCGACGGCGAAGCGCAGGATCTGGAAGCCGACGTCAAGCTCGACAAGAATAAGAAGCACACGATCGAAATCGTGATTGATCGCTTGGTTGTCAAACCGACGGTCATCACCCGTTTGGCGGATTCGATCGAGACGGCGATCAAACTGTCAGGTGGCATGGTCGGGATCGTGCAGGGCAACGAACCCGCGCGGGCGTTTTCGACCGAGTATGCGTGTCCAAACTGCGACATTTCGTTTGAAGAGCTTTCCCCACGGATGTTCTCGTTTAACTCACCGTTTGGCGCCTGTACCGGCTGTCTCGGGCTCGGGCACAAAATGGAAATCGATCCTGACCGCATAGTGCCGAATCCGGGCTTATCCATAAACGACGGCGCTATTCATCCATGGCGTTCCGATATGGCGAACTGGTACCGCACCATGCTGCGGGCGGTAGCCGACCACTATGGCTTCAAGTTTACAACGCCCTTCTATCAACTTACGAAGGAACAACAGCATGCGATCTTGCATGGGACAGACTCCGAGTTGGTCTTTAAGTACGAATCGCGCGAGGGTCGGCATACGGGTCAGTTCAAGAGCAAATTCGAGGGCGTGATCCCGCATCTGGAGCGACGCTACAAGCAGACCGAATCGGCGGGCGTTCGCAGTTGGATCGAGCAGTATATGTCCATGTCCCCCTGCCAAATCTGTAAGGGGTCACGGCTCAAGCGTGAGGCGCTATCAGTTTTTGTCGGCGGTCAGTCGATCGCCGGTATGACCGCGATGTCGGTCAAGGAAGCCCAGAAGTTTTTTCAGAAACTCGTACTTAAGGACAAACAGGCGACGATCGCCAAACAGATACTCAAAGAGGTCCGTGAGCGGCTCGGATTTCTGGTCAATGTCGGACTTGACTACCTGACACTCAACCGCGTAGCGTCAACACTCTCGGGCGGCGAAGCGCAACGTATTCGATTGGCGACACAGATTGGCTCGCGGTTAGTCGGAGTTTTGTACATTCTCGATGAACCGTCAATCGGACTGCACCAGCGCGACAACGGTCGCCTGCTGAACACGCTGATTGAACTGCGCGATCTCGGAAATACCGTGTTGGTTGTCGAGCACGATCGCGAGACAATCCTGCGTGCCGACTATGTCGTCGATCTCGGTCCCGGCGCCGGTATTCATGGCGGCAAAGTCGTCGCGGCAGGAACGCCGACAGCGATCATGCGCAATCCCAAATCACTCACCGGCCAATACCTGTCCCGGAAGAAAAGTATCCTCATTCCTAAGCGGAGGCGTGACGGCAGCGGGAAGGTGTTTTCGATGCGGGGCGCCAGAGGCAACAACCTTAAGAAGATCGACGTCGATATCCCCATCGGCGTGTTTACTTGCGTCACCGGCGTGTCGGGCTCGGGCAAGTCGACGCTAATCAACGAAACTCTTTATCGCCTGCTCTCCAAACACTTCTGGGACTCACGTCAGGAGGCGCTGCCGTACGACAAGGTGATGGGATTGGAGCATCTCGATAAGGTAATCGATATCGACCAATCTCCCATCGGTCGCACGCCCCGTTCCAATCCGGCCACGTATACCGGCGTTTTCACTTATATCCGCGACCTTTACGCTTCCTTGCCCGAGAGCAGGATGCGCGGGTTCAAACAGGGGCATTTTTCATTCAATGTCAAAGGCGGCGGACGCTGCGAAACTTGCGGCGGCGACGGCATGGTCAAGATCGAGATGCAATTTTTGCCGGACGTCTATGTGGAATGCG
>JAPLUP010000585.1 GCA_026397575.1 Candidatus Zixiibacteriota bacterium | reverse complement strand
CGTCCCAGGTGGCTCTGAAGGCACTGGCGGGAAGGTTCCCTGCGAGGAGGTCAGCAACTTCCTGACCGATATTATAGACCTTCAAACTCGCAGAAGCCGCTCTGGGAATTGCAAAGTGAATCAATGTGGATGGATTAAACGGGTTCGGACAGTTTTGCCCAAGCGAGTACTCCTTGGGAATGACATCGCCCAAGTCCTGTTCGACATTAAGAATGAGCGGTGGGGATGAAATCGTTGGTGTCTGGGCTCATCGAGACAATGGCGAAGTCCAGAGTATCCGGAGCAAAAGCATGGCCGGTCTTACTCGGTGTAAGCGTGCCGGTCCAGCCATCCAGAACTTGGAATGCGTATTCGCCAGTCGTCAAGTCAGAGTCTATGGCCAAAGTCAGGTCTGGTTGAAGCATTCCTCTCGTGAAGCCAGAAACTACAGAACCTGACAGCGCACGAATTCTAGGTTCTTGCGCCCGCGATAAGCGCTTACACCGGTGCGACTCTACTCATCCCAGTCAACGTCCAGCTTCTTGCCGATATCTTCGAAAATCGCCGTGATGCGTTTTTCCATGGCAATGCGTCTTGCCTTTAGATTGCTCTTCTTGACATCGGTATCACGCAACTGGATATGAAACCTCAAGCTCTGCGAGGTGCCCGACGGTCTGATTGTCAGGTGATTGAAATCATCCCCAAAGAAGAAGCGAATGCCTTCATCTGGGAAACCGAAAGTCGATGGATCGTCCGGATTGTATCCCTGCGTGTAGCCGTGCTGGATATCGTACTTGCCGGTCTTGTAGACTTCGAACTTGGTGGCTCGTAGATCGGCGAACCTGACCGTCTTACCCGCCTTGACCTGCTCCATCAGCGCTTCGGCTTTGTGAATCACTTTCATCTTAGTCGAGCGCCCTTCGATGCCTTCATATTGGCCATAGACCGGCGCGGGACGGTAACCGGTGCGGATCAGCCCGATGCCCGGATCGAGGTAGAGCTTCTCATCAACCAGTTCCACAATCGATTTGCCGATCGACTTGGCATAGGCGAGCACTTCCACAAGTAGAATCGCAGCGAAAATTCCGTCCTTGTCGCGAACATGGCCGTGAGCGCCCATCGACATATCGTCCTTGGGTCTGCCGCCGAGAATGCTGAAGCCGTTGGACTGCTCCAGAGCGGCAAGATTAATAGTTGCTTTGGGAGTCAGATTCTTGAAATCGTAGATCGTCCAGTAGATGTCTTTGGTTATCGGCTGATCCTCCCAGACGCGCTGAACGGCGGCAGCAAGCTGCGCAAAGCCGACCCAGGTCTTGATCCAGGGGATGCCGTACTTGTCACACAAAAGCGGCATGACGTCGGTCGTTGTGTGCGATTGCACGAAGAAGTACTTGCCGAAATCAGTCTTAGCCGCCTTCATCTTCTCCATCCGGTACCAGAGCAAAATCGACCAGGCAGTATCGGCATCCAGCAACGTATGGTCGGCGCCATAAATCTCACGGTGGCTCTTGGGTACCGGCACGACCACGCCTACCCGGTCAGCATCCGGGTCAGTGCCGATCAGCATATCGACCTCAGAAAACTGCTTTTCGCCGAATTCTTTGATATACTCGGAAACCGCTTTCTTGGCGGCGAACTTGTCCCCCGGATCGGGTTGTTGGTAGACTTTCTTGCCCTTGGGGCTCTTGAGGTCATCAAACGCCGGAAACATGCCATCAATCGGATTCATGACTGAGATGATATCGAGCTTATCAATCTTGAGCGCCTTGACCAATCTCGGCACCGCATCGCGCCCGGCGCCGTTGTAAGCACAGAATGCCAGATGCATTTTCTTGGAGTAGCGCTTCACCAGCCTGGGATCAAGAATGAACGACTTGATCTGCTGGAAATGCTTCTGATGCATGTTGAACGGCTTGCCGGTGTAGTTGTAGTAGCTGACGCCCCGCAGCTGGCTGCTACCACCGAGAAATTCCAGTTGCTCGATGGACGTATCTTCGAGGCGCTTTTGGTGAATCTCGTCAAATCCGGTCTTGCCGATAAACTCGGTCAGGATTAATCGTCGCTCGCTAACCGAAAACTGCGAGCCGTTGCCGCAGGAAAGCTTGTAGCCGTTGTAGCGCCGATCATTGTGGCTGGCCGAGAGGAGGATACCCATATCGGCCTTCATCGTCGGAATAGCGAAAGTGACTTCGGGATAGGGGACGACATCATCAAAGAGATAGACCTTTAGTCCGTAGTAGATGAACACCTCGGCGACGATTTTGGCGAAATCTCGTCCGCGGATACGGCTATCATAGCCGATCACCAGCGATTTGAAACCACGTTGATTGGCGAACTTGGCAATGGCCGCTGACTTCTGCATCAGCACGAGGTCGTTGATCGTATTGGGTCCGCGCAAAAACGGCGCGTCGATTCCCTGATCGCGCAGCATTTCCAACTCCCAATCCGAGATCGCGGCGCGTCCACGGATACCACCGGTGCCAAATTCCACTTCGGTGAAGAATGCTTCGTTGAGGTCATCCCAGCGATTGGCGAAGACTGCTGCGAAAATGCCCCGTTTGGCATTGGGCGAAATGCGGGTCAGGTCGGGTGAATCCATCCAGCGACACAGATTTCCGAAGACACCGACCGGCGAGATTGCCTTTTCGTATATCAGCCGGTCAACCGAACCGGATTCGAATTGCCGCTTGAGAAAACCGTTTATTTCGTTTTCGGTGTCCTGCCTAATCGCCTGCCAGATTGTCAATTCGTCCATGGTTACTTCGTCCTTAATTCATATCCCAAAAATGTGCATCGGGGCACGTTGTGATCGTATCATTCAGTCGAGAAAATTATGATGTGGTAGTCGAAAC
>JAPLUP010000053.1 GCA_026397575.1 Candidatus Zixiibacteriota bacterium | reverse complement strand
ACGCGATGGACGCCGCAGACATAGCCTTGGGCGAGAAGTTCTCGGTGTATCCGGGGCGAACCATAGCGCTGTTTGACCGCCTGATGGATGCGATAGATCGCTTCGACCAACCGTCGATTCTCCCCCTGTCGACGACTTTCCCGGCGCTTCCTCCAGGCGTAATAGCCGCTGCGCGAGACCCTCAAGACCCGGCACAACACCTTGACCGGATACGGATCGCTGCTGATCGCCGAAAACTTCACGGCCGCTGACTCTCGATGTAGGCGATCGTTTTTTTTAGCATCTCTAAATCGCGCTGTAAACGCTTGTTCTCCCGCTGCAAACGTTGCAACTCGCTGCGTTCCTGCCGGCCTGATTCAGCAAAGGCTTGCCCGCCCCCTTTGCGCACCTGAGTGCGCCAACGACGAAGCATGCTCCCGTGGATTCCTAAACTCCTGGCCACTTCCGTTCCGATTCTTCAACCAACCGCACCGCGGCTATCTTGTAGTCTCCATCAAATTGACGACGTTGGTTTGACATCTTGACACCTCCAAAGGTTATAATACCGACCTTCTCTTAGTGTCCACTGTTTCAGGGGAACTCCAGTTCCGAACGAATATCCGACAGAACATCCGGCACCCCACAGAATGCTCTTGATCGGAGCACGTCCGGTTGCATTTGCACTGAGTGAGAAACCCGACATCATCCCATCACGACAAATGTCGGGTTTCTCGTCCCGTGCTTGGACACGATCACCGGCACAGACCATCGGCATTTTGCTTTCGCACGCGCTTCAATTCTCCAACGTGGGACTCGGAACCCGACCTACTACAACGCCTTACCCTCCCTCTCCCCGTGGGAGCGACCGAGGGTGAGGGTCTTTTTGTAGCGCCATTGTAGATAAATCTCCCCCACCGCAGTTAGTAGAACGCTGGTTGCGGCACCGAAGGTCACCCCGGAGTGCTTTGCGGGTCGGGTGATTAGCGGCAGAGCAAAATCGTGTTGGGTTTTGTGTTCTACCTCCTACTCGATCAGGAATCCCTTGCGGCTGGACGGCAACGTCTAAGCTAATGAAATGCCGAACAATAACCGTTACGATCCAGGACATGTTCGTACTTCGCCGTGGTGAGTGAGTCTGTCGCTGCTCGCGCTGTCAGATACATGCCGTCCGACTGGCGACTACGAAACACCGTCGAATAAGCGATCCCAGCGGATGCGGCTTGGGAAATGCGTCAGGTTGTAGAAGAACGAGGCGAAAAGATCAAAGACATACGGCGGACCGATGGTCGGCGCATTAGGGTCGGGTGTCCAACTGAAGTAAATGAAAACCGCTTTGCCTTTGATGTGACTTCGGTCAAGACACCCCCAGAAACGGGAGTCCTGACTGTCATCACGATTATCCCCCATCACGAAGTACTGATTAGCTGGCACGGTTAACGGGCCAAAGAAATCACGCTGCGAGTATACTTCCGGTAAGTTCTGGGGGTCATTGTGCGAAACTCCCCCGATATCAACAACCAACTGACTGTCTACATAGAGCTGCTTGTTGCGGATCTCGACCTTTTGGCCGGGAAGCGCGACAATGCGTTTGATATAGTCCTTGGTCGTATTCATCGGAAACTCGAAAACGATCACATCGTTAATCTGAGGCTCGGCAAAACGATAGCAGAATTTGTTGACGAAAACGAAATCGCCTTCCTGAAGAGAGTTTTCCATCGATCCGGATGAAACGCGATACGCCTGCACGACAAACATCCGCAGGATCACGGCGATGACTACCGCAACGAGAATCGCCTCAACATATTCCTTGAGGTGCGCCTCGCGTTTACGCCGTGCCATGCGCGCCGCGCCGATTGTAGTTATCTGTGTTGGCATCTGCTCTTATATTATCGGCGGCGGAGTGCAGTTTTTTTACACCTGTTTGCTGGCATTTATCCGCTGCAAAATGGAACAAATCCGGCGTCCCGGGGGGAAATCAGCTATTTCAGAAGTTCTTCAACCTTGGCCACCAGAGTGGAGTCGAGCGGTTCCACCTCCGACGGATAGCGTGACGCCAGACGTCCTTGCTTGTCAACGAGGAACTTGCTGAAATTCCACTTGATCGGTCCCGGTAGCGGTGACTTCTCGGTCAAGTAGTTAAAAAGCGGGTGCATGTTGTTACCGACTACACTGACTTTCGACATCATTGGGAACGTGACATTGTAAGTGAGTGTGCAAAACTTCTGAATCTCCTGATCCGTGCCCGGTTCCTGATTGCCGAAATTGTTGGCGGGAAACCCAAGGATGACGAAGCCCTTGTCCTTGTATTTCTCGTAGAGTTGCTCCAGACCCTTGTACTGCGGGGTATGGCCGCATTTGCTGGCGACGTTGACGATCAAAATCACCTTGCCCTTATAGGCGTCCAGACTGGTTGCCTTGCCCTCAATGGTGTTGAATGGTATCTGCATAACCTCAATCTTTGCCGGCAATTTGCCTTTCTTGTTGTCTTCCGGTTGTCCCTTGCTCTTGGCGGCAATAACGGTCGTCACGCTCAGAACCAATAAGCAGAGAATCTGCAACAGCGTTTTCATAAGTTTGTCCTCCATAGTCGTTCATTACTGGTTTCTACGCTCGAAACGCAGCGAACAATTGCGGAGTTTGGGTAAACGAAGGTTGTCGGTGCAGGATTGACCCATAAAGCGATTGCGGGCGTCATCGCAGCGTTTATATTCGCTGAGAGTGCGTGTTCAGTAGCAAAACCCGGTAGAAGGGACGACCCCATTTGCATCTTACTTCGATAAAGCTAAGCAACTTCCGCAACATCGGTGAGTTGGAATTGCACCCGAATCCGGCGCTAAATCTGATCGTTGGACCGAATGCGGCGGGCAAGACTTCGGTGCTGGAGGCGATCTTCTACGGCTGCACGGCGCGGTCGTTTCGCGGTGCGGCAGATGACATTCTCCTACGGCAGGGGGCTGATGTTTGTCGCATTGAGTTGACGGGAATGATCGGCGACAGCAGTACCGCAATCGAGATTGCCTGGGGCAGCGCGCACAAACGCCAGATTAAGGTTGACGGTGTCAAGATAACGCGCGTCGCCGACCTGTTCGACTATTTCCATGCCGTTAGCTTTATCCCCGAAGACACCGAACTGGTATTCGGATCTCCGTCCGTGCGCCGCAAGATGCTTGATCTATACCTCTCGCAAGCGGACCGGAGTTATCTGTCCGAACTGCTGGAATACAACCACATCATCGCGCAGCGCAACGCCCTGCTTAAAGAGTTTACGATCGACGAGGAAAATGCCTCGCCACTCGAGATGCTGGAAGTTTGGGACGGCCAGCTTGCGGGGGTCGGTGCGAAGATAATCGCTAAGCGACTTGCGATGATAACCGCCATTGCCGAGAAGATTGCGCATTACTATCGCGCTGTAGAATCAGGCGAAAGTCTGCTGCGGTGGTCGTATGAATCATCGGCCGGCGATAATGCCGATGGTGGGGAAGCGTTCCTGGATAAATTGCTGCAATCACGCCGACGGGACTTCTATTTCGGCTCAACCTCGGTGGGGCCGCACCGCGATGATTTGCTGATCGTGCTCAACGACCGTCCGACGCGCGATTATGCCAGTCAGGGGGAGGCCAAATCGGCAACGCTGGCGATCAAGTTTGCCATTTTTGACTATTTGGCCGATCGTTTGCACGAGCCACCACTGCTGCTACTGGATGAATTGTCCTCTGATCTCGATTACACGCGACTGGCGGCATTGACAAAGCTTCTTCCCAAACTGGGACAGGTGTTTCTCACAACGACCAAACCGGCGGAATTGCTGCAAGGCGCGTTAATACAGGGCGAAATCAAAATCGCCTCCGGAAAACTGATTTTATAAAACTGCGAGAAGTCAAACATAGACTGCGCATTACGTGTTTGTAACAAATTGTATATCAATGGCTTACGGCTACAAAAAACAGTCGCGAGAGGGACTTTTTTGTTGCTCGAAGTGTTTGTTGAGTCGTATATTATTAGTTCGCTTGTGGCGAGGTTTGATGGTGCGACGCGCGGAAAAAATACAGGACATTCTTGAGCGGACTTTACAGCAGCTTGGTCTCGCGGAGAGGATGAAGGAAGCAGATGTCGTGCGGCGATTTGGCGAAATTGTCGGTGGTGATATTGCCGCGCGCGCCGAGGCAGTCAGTATCCGGGACGGCAAACTCGTCGTCAAAGTTGCCTCGCCGGTCTGGCGGCAGGAGTTGAACTACTCCAAACAGGAAATCATCGACGCGCTCAATCGGGCGCTGAGCGATAACATTGTTACGGACATCCATTTTGTAGGATAAGGTGATTTGATGGCAGAAATCGAAGTCGATGAGGACGTGGAGAAGAAACCGTTGGTAGGACATAAATACGACGCCACGACCATTCATGTATTGAAGGGTCTCGAAGCGGTCCGCAAACGTCCGGCGATGTATATCGGCGATACCGGCAGTCGCGGTTTGCACCATCTGGTGTACGAAGTCGTCGACAACTCGGTGGATGAGGCGATGGCCGGATACTGCGATCACATCAAGGTCACCATCACCTCCGACAGCACGGTCGCGGTCGAAGATAACGGTCGCGGGATTCCAGTCGGCCTGCATCCGACGCAGCAACGTCCGGCGCTCGAGGTGGTAATGACGATGCTTCATGCCGGCGGCAAGTTCGATCACGAGAGCTACAAGGTCTCCGGCGGTCTGCACGGCGTCGGTGTCAGTGTGGTAAACGCGCTGTCGGAAACGTGCCAAGTGGAAGTCAGTCTCGACGGTCAGGTATATTTTCAGGAGTACCATTGCGGCGATGTCGTCGCCGACATGAAAATCATCGGCACCTCCAAAAAAACCGGCACCAAAACGACGTTCAAACCCGACAAGGAAATCTTTAAGAAGATCGAGTTCTCCTACGACGTGATTGCCGGCAGAATGCGGGAACTGGCGTTTCTCAACCGAGGTTTGCGCATTGATATCATGGATGAACGATCCGCCAAGAGCGAAAGCTTTTACTACAAAGGCGGCATCGTGGCGTTCATCGATTACCTGAATGAGAATAAGTCCACAATACATGCCAAGAAGTTTTACGGGCATCGCGAACAGGACGGTGTTGATGTCGAAGTGGCGCTACAGTACAACGATTCCTATGTCGAGAATCTTTTCTCGTTCGTGAACAATATCAACACCATCGAAGGCGGCACACATCTGGTCGGTTTCAAGACGGCGCTGACCCGCACGATCAACAACTACATGACCAAAAATAACCTCTTCAAAAGCGGCAAAGATGCGTTGACATCGCTGCAAGGAGAGGATATGCGCGAAGGGTTGACCGCGATTATCAGTGTCAAAGTCCCCGACCCGCAATTTGAAGGTCAGACCAAGACCAAGCTGGGCAACTCAGAGGTCAAAGGTATTGTCGAACAGGTGATGGGTGAGGTGTTCGGTTCGTGGTTGGAAGAGACTCCAACCGACGCCAAGAAAATTGTGGATAAGGCTCTTGGCGCCGCGTTTACACGTGAGGCCAGTCGCAAGGCCAAGGAACTGGCGCGACGCAAGACGGCGCTTGATTCGGGACGCCTGCCCGGCAAGCTGGCCGATTGCTCGGCGCGCGAACCGGAGAATTGCGAGATCTTTATCGTTGAGGGAGATTCCGCAGGAGGTTCGGCCAAACAAGGGCGCGATCGGCGCTTCCAGGCGATTTTGCCGATCAAGGGCAAGATCCTTAATGTCGAAAAAGCGCGACTTGACAAGGTTCTCTCCAACGACGAAATCCGCTCGATTATTACAGCGCTGGGCACCGGTTTTGGCGAGGAATTCGATGTCGAGAAGCTGCGCTATCACAAAGTCATTATCATGACCGACGCCGACATTGACGGGTCGCATATCAAGACGCTGCTGCTGACTTTCTTCTTCCGTCACTTCAAGGAACTGATTGAGAAGGGTTTCATTTACATCGCACAGCCGCCGCTATATCGCGTGAAGCAGGGTAAGAAAGAGACTTACGCTTACTCCGACGAGGAGCGCGACCGGATACTGGAACAATCGGATCGCAAGAATGCCAGCATTCAGCGCTATAAGGGTCTCGGCGAAATGAACCCCGACCAATTGTGGAACACAACTATGAACCACGAAACGCGCACGATGTTGCAGGTAACGCT
>JAPLUP010000309.1 GCA_026397575.1 Candidatus Zixiibacteriota bacterium | reverse complement strand
GACGGTGCCAGAACAATTTTTCTCACGTCAGTGAACAACGAACTCGGTACTGTCGAAATTGCTTGCTCCAGACTTGATTCCGATTCGCCTACCGTCAGCAAGGGTGGCATTCTTGCGACTGTCACCGTAAAACAGATAGGGTACTCTGTCTCAAAACAAGTTACGGTGCGTTATAGAATTTGGGACTCTCAGGCAACTATGGTTGCCACTGGCAGGTCATATATACCCTTGAGTTCAAAGCAATCAGCTACGGGCAGCTTTCAATGCTTCCGGAACTATCCGAATCCCTTCAATTCTTGTTGCCAGATTGAGTTCGAGATTGCATCCGCAACACACATCACACTCGAGGTCCTGAACATCCTCGGGCAGAGTGTGCGCACGCTGGTTGATGGATACAAATCAGCAGGAAACTACTCTGTCGTCTGGGACGGTCGGGACAACAGTCAGCAGAGTGTGGCATCTGGGATCTATCTGTATCGGATAGTGGCAGGAGATTTCAGCGAGACTCACAAGATGATCTTGATGAAATAGGCCGTCTTGCCTGCTTAAGGAGAGGGGGAGAGCCAGCGGCAACAATATCGCTGGCTCTCCATTCGCTTAGAAGACATGCGCTGTCAATTCGAGTCCCTTCAGGGAGCCCTGAGTTTTTTTGTAACGGTTTCCACTTCCCGATCCAGTTATTACTGATTTCAAACCAAACTTCCTCAATTACAGCCAATTAACCTAGAAACCGTCTTCTCAACCGGAAACCGTCAGTTTCCACCCGTGCCCGTCCGAAGGTCGGCTAACTTCGGTCACGCAGCGTCGCCCTCCTGGCAAAGAGCTTGCTCACCCTTTCCTCGTCACCGACTACCGATAGACTCTACTTCAGGCAGCAGGGCATGACATCTCAGCTTGCCAACCTCATCCTGACGATATACATGCCATTGCAGTTGAAGACGTTACCCGAAAAAGCCAGCTGCGGCATAAGGTGTCTTACCCAAGAACCTTCCATGATACTTGTCGTCATGAGCGGGCTACCCTCAGCTTCAAAATAGCTCGCAAACTCACTTTCGATTGCAGATTCCGGCATGCACTTGATAAATCACTACGCACTAAGAAGAAAGCCCTTGACACACATAATCATAGAAGTCTTATTAATAGAGGAGGTAGGACATGTCCTTAAAGGTGCGGGATTTCTCTGACGTTATTTACTCCCCTATTTCGGGGTCCTTTCGGTTATCCGTTGCTTGTCTCTTTTTGTTCTGCTGCACGTCGACATTGTTCGCGCAAGACCCAGCTGCCTCTCTGGCCCAAGGGAAAGAGCTTTTTAACAATGTCCAATTTCAAGAGGCCTTGAGCAAGTTCGACGAGGTCATTACTCGCGCATCATCATATGTTGATAAGGACGTCAGGTCTGAGGCGCTATTGTGGCGTGCTTACTGCGATTTCAAGATTACTTCAGAATTCACGGAGAAGTCTAGATTTGACTTGCGAGAGAGTGTCAAATTGCGCCGTAATTATCGCATTGCCCAAGATGAATTCCCTCCTGATATTGTAAATGCCTATGACAAAGCTCGATCTGAGGTTCTCTCGACTATCATCATTCGCTCAGTGTCCTCTGGCGGGGCTATCCTCTCGATTGATGGATCCGAGATTACCGCGCCTTT
>JAPLUP010000146.1 GCA_026397575.1 Candidatus Zixiibacteriota bacterium | reverse complement strand
ATTTGGCGCCTTCGGCAGCGGGCGTCGGAGCCTCAGGGAGGCGCGTCAGCAGATCATCGAGGGAGATGCCGAGATACTCGGCATAGGCTTTGACGAAAAGCTCCTTGAAGACATGGTCTGGGAAGAGCGTATCGTCGCCGGTTTCGATGGCTGCGAGGTACTTCTCGTGGATTTTTGTTCCGTTGGCGACGTCGGCCAGCAGGAGTTCCTTATCCTGCCGAACGCGCATCAGACGTTTGCCCAGGCTCTCGACACTGTCATCCGAGACAAATTCAAATGTCACTGCTGCAACTCCCTGATCATGCGCACGAATAACTCTATCGGAAATCCGATCACGTTGTGCAGATTCCCTTCCAATTTCTCTACCAGCAACTCTCCCATCCCCTGGATACCGTAGGCGCCGGCCTTGTCCATCGGTTCGCCGGAGTCCACATAAGCAGCAATCGCTTCGTTACTTTGCGGATGGAACGTCACATAGCTTTTTTCACAGTCACAGATCGCCAGTCCATTAACGTTGTCGCGCAGCGCCAGCGCTGTAATCACATAGTGCCGTCTGCCAGATAGTATGCGCAACATTTCCTTGGCGGCGGTTTTGTCAACCGGTTTGCCGAGGATGCGGTTGTCAAGCACGACGATCGTATCAGCGGCAACGGTGATACCACTGGTACCCGGCACATGCGCGAGTTTGTGGGTGGCGATATCAATCGCGAACTGCTCAGGTGATACACCGACCGGAATATCCTCGTCGACATCAGGCACAATCACTCTGCAAGTAAGTCCCGCCAACACGAGTATCTCCCTGCGCCGAGGCGAGCCGGAAGCCAGAGTCACCGGCGTGTCGCCCAGAAGCGCCTTCAACTCGGACTTGATCTGTTCGTCGACGGTAATTATAAATCGTCGAGGTTCTATGGCCACAGTCATTTTCTCTTCTCTTCGGAGTCGAGGATAATCGTCACCGGTCCCCAGTTGCATAGTTCCACGGCCATCTTGGCGCCGAATACTCCCGAGGCCACGCGCACGCCTTCGGCAGCAACTCTATTCTTATAATGCTCGAACAATCTCTCCGCCTCTACGGGTTCAAGCGCGTCAGTGAACGCCGGTCGCCGGCCCTTGCGCGTGTCAGCATATAATGTAAATTGGCTGACTGCCAACACTTCTCCGCCGACGTCTTTGAGTGACAAGTTCATCTTGTCGTTGTCATCCTCGAAAATGCGGAGGTTGACGGTACGCTCGGCAAGTATTTCTGAGTCGCGCTCGGTGTCGCCGTTAGTCGCGCCGACTAAAACCAATAAGCCATTCTTGATTGCGCCGACAGTTTCATTTTCCACTTCGACCCTCGCCCATTTCACCCGCTGCAACACCAAACGCAATCCTGACTCCCATCTTCGAACGGGTCGCAAACCATAGGCGCAAACCCAGACTTAGCCCCCTCCAAAGCTTGAGACAAATACAGGAACAGCGTGAATTTGTCAACTAAAACAATGGATGGGAAAAAGGCAATTCACTTCGAGTATTACTTTAAGTATGGCACATAATGCGCTTCGTTTCAATGTTGCTGCGTTGCGGCAGGTCTTAGCTGTGGGGCTGACGCGGTAGGGGGGAGCGTGACCTGCCGCCAGAGCAAGTTTGGGAGACATTCCGTCACGTCACACGCCGCGAAAGGTATTGACTTCTGGCACCTCATTTCACAACGTTAGTGAACGAATGGATACTCCGAGTCAGATTTGGCTAGCCCTTGGGGGTGTACTCGTCGGTGGCTTGGTCACTTTTCTTGGAACTGTAGCT
>JAPLUP010000436.1 GCA_026397575.1 Candidatus Zixiibacteriota bacterium | reverse complement strand
CCTGCCAACGAAACATCAAATTACTCTCCGAGAAGTCCAATTCTCGCATCGGGTACCTCCTGTAAATGATTCTGCTAAACAAGGATGTACCCGTTTGCTTCTCTACCAATACCAAATTTATACAGAAGAATTTACGCTATGGGGACTGTTGAAAAACCTCGGAATTGTCATTGCGAGAAGCCAGGGCGGGTGAGAGAGTGGAGGGGCATTGACGACGGTGCAATCTTCGCGCCTGCATCTGGAGAGCGTAAATCGGGATTGCTTCGTCGTGCTCCACACCCTACACCACCTCTTCTCACTCCTCCCAATGACACGGTTTGGGCTTTTTCAACGGTCCCCACATTAGTCGCTAAGAATTGAGCAGCATGCAGCATGAGGTCATGGATGAAGTTTGTGAGGTTGGGTTTGCTCTATTCGGGGAAAGCAACTGACAAGCTCGACGAAATTAGAACCGTCGGCAGATCTCCGCGGTGGCACCAACGCCCAAGAACACGGAGAGAGATATCAACGAGAAAGCTGCGCGGCGGTAATCTGCTCGAAACGCGTCGCAGTCGGAGCTAAGGGGACAACTCTTGTTTGCCGCTACTCGAGCTGGAACTTCAGCGTCGCCTTTACGGTAACTTCGCGATCCGCTCTGCTGTTCAGCCTCGCTTCCAGTGAAGCCGCCAGCACCGCTTGCTCGAATCCCCAGCCGGGAGTGGAGCAGTGAACAACGCGGGCATCTTTCATTTTGCCCTCTCTGTCGAAAGTGATCTGCACGTCTACCACTCCCTGCTTCATCGCCAGACGGGCCTGACGCGGGTACATCGGCTCGATGTAGAGCTGATACTTGTCGGCGTCCTCAATGGCACGGGCACTATCGCCTTCGGCAGGTTTGCGCGGCGTTAGTGGGGCTTCTCTGATTGGTCTCACTTTTGGAGGAACCAACTTGTTCTCAATGTCGACCAACGGTTTGGTCTTGCCGCCACTAATACCGGTCGCATAGACTTCGCCAGCTTTCGCCGTGGAAGTAGGCAAGGTCGCAATTGCGAAGGCAAGCACAATACCGACCACGAACGCCAACATTAGGTTCGAAGCCGTACTCGTTTTCATCGCCTTCTCCTCCTCTCACTATTATCCAACATCAAAACATCCGGAAGAGTTTCTGTCAAGACAATAAATGTCTAAGTCGATTCAAAAATAGGTGAATCAACAGCTTTTTCGCAAACAGAGCGTCTTTCCAGATCGAGTGTCAAACGAGTCTATAGAACCACATTAAGATACCATCAAACAGGCATTTAGTCAAGCTAAAACTGTCACTTTTCGTTCTTAAGCGAGAACTTGATCTCGTACGACACCCAGACGGCTACCGGCTTGTTGTTGAGCATTGCCGGCTTCCAGGTCGTCTGCTTGGCGGCAGTCAATGCCGCTTCCTCGAAGCCAACTTTCTTTCCGGAGCCCTTGGCAACCAACGCTTGTCTGACTCTGCCCTGTTTGTCAATGAGGACTTTGACCCAGACACTGCCTTCGACGTTCGCCTTCTTCGCCGAGTCGGGACACACTGCTTGTGGCTGGTTCTCCAACACCGGGTTGACATCAATCGCTATAAACTCGTCCGGTGAGGGCAACGATTTGTCGACAACTCTTGCCGAATCGCCACCGTTGTTAGGAACATCATCCGCACGGGCAGTGCCTGCCGAACCGACGGTAAACGTACACACGAGCGTTAGCAACGCTACCAACGACATTCGCGTAACCGCAACGGTCATATCCGCCTCCTTGAGCTCTGCAATTGTTCTCCGACCGAACCGAGGATCAAGCCCCTACGCGAAGCAGGGGCATGCAGTTCGTCTTCATGATATACGTTATATACTTCGTCAAGTTGCTGGTTGGCCATAACTAAAACCACATTCCGGTCGAAGATTTCCCCGAGGGGCTGATTACCAGCCATCGCTTCGCCTATTTCAGCTTGAAAACCACCGGATACGATACTCTAACCGCTACGGGCTGTTTGTTTTGCATCGCCGGTCGCCATTCCCCTTTCCAGGCAGCCTCGATAGCCGCTTCCTCGAATCCAGCGTTAGCGCCGGAATCCCTTATAATTCGAGCATCGCGGACTTTGCCTCGGGTGTCGATCAGGACCTCCACATATACCTTACCTTCGATCCCCGCTTTTCGAGCCATTTCGGGGTATTTCGGGGTTGGAAGAGAGATAATGATCGGAACCTCGTCGTAGAAGTAATCTCCTTCCTCCTCGGGGAAAGTATCTGAGTAGGCAGAGGAAACCACCGTAAATCCACCAACTGCGCCCGGATCGATGGTGCTGCTTGGCGACAAACTGGCATAATCCTCAGGGGCCATGACGACATAGTCATCAACCACATCTGCATCCGGAACGGGTTCCGGAATCGCGAACACTGGAGCCGTCTTTTCAAGACTGACCGTGACCTGAATGGTTTTTTCTACAATGGCGGGAGGGAGTCCCAAATCGGCGGCATCAATAGTCGAGCGTGTTTCCCGCACTATGAGCACCTCCTCTTTCGGCGAGAGCAGCTTACCGAGTGCAATTCCTCCCAAGCTCGCCGCAAAGAGCAATACAACAACAAGAGTTGCTTTTGTCATGTTCCTGCGATAGCTGCTTTTCAGTTCGATCGCCCCAATCGGCGACCATTGCCTGTGGGCGGGCGTGATTGTCATTTCTTGTTCCTCCTTCCCAATGTCCCGACAGCCGCATGAAATTGTGCTGTCGATTGCCGCTGTTTTGTCCAGTGAAAGTCTCTCTCTCACCAATTGGACATACAGCCCACAGGCAGAGATATTCCCGGCCGTTTGACCCCATGAGATGTCGTCGGCTTTTCGAGAAAACGAGTTCTAGGAAGAGTGAATGATAGGGAGGAAAAAGAAAGAAGGGGTCGATGTTGCCATCAACCCCTCTCTGCCGCTACTATCGACGAGTGTTCAGATTGAACTTGATGTCGTACGACAACCAGACAGCCACTGGCTGCTTGTTCTGAATCGCTGGTCTCCACTTGCCCTTCTTGGCCGCCTCGAGGGCTGCTTCCTCAAATCCGGCGTTGGCGCCTGACGGCTTAACGACCACGGCATCACGCACATTGCCTGTCCTGTCGACAAGCACCTTCACCCAGACTGATCCTTCAATCTGGGCCTTCATAGCCATTGGGGGATAAACCGGCGTAGGAAGTGAAATACTCACTGGCATTTCCTCAACCGCTACAAACTCGTCCGCTCGTGGAAGATATTCTTCCAGCGGAATGTCAATTTTGATGTTGCCGCTGCCTTCCCCTTCCGTAATCGCCGGAGCTGTCATCTCCGCAAGCTCCTCTTGCGACACAACGACGTAGTCTTCGCTAATTATCTCGCTAGGGATTTTGAGGATCAGCAGACCGGAAGCTCCATCGGCTAGGTAGGCATAGTTGGCAGAGACAGCAATACCGTTGGCAAGGCCCGGTGTATGGTAGCTGGCCACTAATGATGGAGATGCCG
>JAPLUP010000058.1 GCA_026397575.1 Candidatus Zixiibacteriota bacterium | reverse complement strand
GTTGTCATTCTTCGACAACTCACCGTCATCGCCACCCGGATTGATCGCTGATTGGGGTGGTTTATCCATACCATTCCAGAGCGAGCCGAGCACAACCGGCATGTTGGAATCACCCATTTCAAATCCGACCAGCACTTCGTCGTCAACCTCAGGCATGAAGTAAATGCCACGATTATTGCCTGCGTATCCGCTTGTTGTTCGCAGCCACGGACTTTCCAGATCGCCACCGCTCGCGCTCTTCATAGGGAACTTCACTTTTACCCGTCCGCGCATTTCCGGATCGTTGTTATCAGTCACGATTGCCATCAGCGGGTCGGACTGTCGTTCATTTCTCGCGACGGGGGCGGTCGGATAAGCAGTCTCCAAGGGACTCGCGGTCACGAAATTGTGATAGCTGCTGTTTTCGAGCCTGTGTTCAATAGCGGTAATAATGTAAGTGCCGGAATAGGTATCACCCATTCCCTCGAGCGTCAGAGTATCGCCGACTTTGAGTGACGGCACATTTGTTTGCAGCTTGCACCGCACCATCGTGCCGATCTTCTCGGCCTGTAGTGCTCCGGTGATCTGCTGCAGTTCACTTGTTTTGGTGTCACCTCGCATCGGCAAAGCAATTGATGATGTCTGGTTCATTTTGGATGCGGACGACGCGTATGTTTTCTGTGCTACGCCGGAGAATTGCGTTTGCACGGACACATCTTGGTTCAGCGGCTGTTTTTGGACCTCGTCCCAGCTTGGGTTACGAAATTTGTAGCCGGTCATATTCATGCGCACATCGGCTGACCCAACATGCTTTTGCCAGCTTAGCTTATGCGTATTCCTGCTTTTCTTTTCTTCTATGACAAGCTTCTTACCGTCATAAAAAACCCAACCGGGATAAGTCCGCCGGCGTGTCGTGATGTATTCCCAATCGGTCTCTGACCACTGCGCCCAGAAATCTCTCGTAAATTCCCCGCCAATTGTGATAGCGCCGGTATCTACACTGTATGCACCAAAAATCGATCGCACTACATCCGTGAAGGTCATGTTTTCGTAGAAACGGTAGATCTTAGCCTGATCCAGCAAGATTGTCGGGCTCATGGCTTCGATCGTTACGACGTTCATTGCGCCGCCGCTATTAGCGAGACCGATGTTAGTAATCAGGCCGATAAACTCCAGCGCTTCGCCGGAATCGACATACTCATCCATGGGGGTAATCTTTAAGCTGAGAATCTTGCCGATCGTATCCTGGAACTGCGAAGTGGAGACAAACTCCTGACCCGCAACCATCGATTCGATATCAAGTGAGAAATTGAGAACCAAGCGGTGGTGGTTGAATGTACTCTGCTCAAGGCGAAACGACGTCAGTGGCCAGATCATTTGGTTGTTGGCGATAAGAAGCGTCGTTGCCACTACACAGCGCGAATGTACCGCCAGTTGGTCATTCGGATTGCGAGTTTGTTCGGGTTCAGGATTCGTCATCTATTCCTCGCGATCTCGACAGCTAAGAGAGCGGGAAGGGAGCGTTTACTCGCCTTCCCGCAACAATCTCAGTCCCCGGCCGGGCTCACTTGCCCTTCCAGTCCTTCTTGTACTCGACGCCGTTGACATCCACCAACTCGGCGGAAATTTCGAAGTACTCGTACATCTGCTCGTTCGGCATCGCCGAAGTGGACGGTACGTGCTCCTCGTAATGGGTCACGAAACCGTTCTGCCATTTGAGGACCTTCAGTTCTTTCTTCAGGTTCGGGTCCTTGAACGTAATCTCACCGGCTTTGCGGTTGACCTGCGAAGAGTCAAACGCCCATCTGGCGATACCGACGTTGTCATCCGACTCCCGGCTGATCTTGATCTTCAGCCCGCAGGGAATCGAGCTCGGCTTGCCGTCCGTGGTGTCATGAGGTGTGAAGATCTCATAACTGACCCCGCGCACCTTGTCGAACTTCTCGCCGTCGATTTTGAGTTCTACTTCTTGTGCCATGGTGGCTTCCTCCTAATATAAGTCTACCGTTTTTGGTTCTCTGTCTCTGGGCTTTTCCTACCGCTTTCACCCACAACTGTCGAAACACTCCAACCGCGGTTCAGAATTATTTGACCGCTGCCTGACCCGACTCATCAATCAGCGCTTCGAGCTTGACAACATACTGCTTGATCGGCGTCTTGGTGTTGAGCGCGACTTCCAGCAACATCTGCTGATTCTCGATCATTTCGTTGGTCGCGATCACATTGCAGGTGAAACCGTTTATGACCTTGTTCCGCTGCAGCAGGCTCAGGAACTTGTTCAGATCACCGTCGATCGACTTCTTCAACTTGTCATCAAACCCCTTATAGACCTGCTGGTTCAGATAATTGCGCATCGTCTTGTAGATGTAGTCATACGTCCGCTTGATCGTGTAATTGCGGAACTTGGGGTCCTTGCTCAGCGTGTCGGCGCCCATGGCCACGACATCGCCGACATCGCCCTGCCAGTTCAGCACGCAATTAATGCCCTTCTCGTTGATCTTGGTGTTTTTGGCTTCCGACAATTTGATCCGCGTCCGCGATACGCCTCCGATCTTGCCGTTGGCTTTACCGGCTGACGGCGCCTGGATACCGACCTCGTTGTCGTTCTTGTAAATCAATCCAGCCATCATCGGTGACGGCGGCAGCCACATGGCCTCTTTGTCGAAGCGGCTCTCCGGCTTCTCGGCTTTGACATAGTTGCCGAATACCGAAATGTACGCCTTATACTCGTCGTTGCCCCGCAGATCATCATAAGCCGGATCGTCCAACTCATCCGCCAGGTCTTCGTATGTGTCAAAATGCTTGAAATCAGTCAACACATGCAATTTGTTGGGCAGTCCCATATCGCGAGCGACCGTGTCGATGTCTTTCACTGACCCGAGATATCCCGGAATGCAGCAGAGTGCGTAGCTGTTCTTGATGTCATACAAACCGTAGATGTCGTGTATCTGCCGATTGAGATATTCGAACTTCTCGCGATCGTTTGGATCAGTGAGATCACTGATGCCGACATTGGAGAAATAAGCGTAGATTTCGCTGTCCGGGCGCGCAGCGGCGTTCTGGAAGAACAGGTCGATGCCTCGGTAGGCGGTTTCCAGCGGGCGAATCGCCTCGTGGATACTGGACATGTTCTGAGTCAGGTTTTTATCCGCCTCCTTGATCATGTTCTCCAACTTGTCGGCGAATTCGTCCGAATTTGCCTCGTTTGCTCCAAGCAAATCCGCCCATATCTGCAAGCGTTGCTTCAGTTGATTGCGCCGATCCTTAAATTCCTCTGAAGTGAGGAACTTGTTAAATGACTCGTTCTTGGGGTCAAGAAACTTGACACCCTCAATATGCAGACCATCCTGGCTCTTGAAATGAGACAGGTGGTCTTTGACAACCTCGTAGCCGGCAAACCCGACTCCGAGGATGTCTTTTAGGTCAGCTTTCTCTTTGACCTTGGCTTCGGCTTGAACCGATTCCTTTTGTATATCTTTTTCTTCGTCAGCCATGACTTCCTCGTAGCGGTTTACAGTTGATCGACGTACGATTTGAGAACCCTCAGGAACTCCGCCTTCTTCTCCGGTGACGCCAGGTCTTTTTTCAACTTGGAGTTCGGCTTGTCCAGAAGGTTCTTGAGATTGCGCAGGATTTCCACTTCGTTGTACTTCGACTGCAGATATTCATTCTTCTGAATGATCTCCATCGAACCGAAATCCTTCATCGCGTTGAATTCCAATCCCACCGACTCTTCCGATCCGTCCTGTTTCTGGACGGTAACCTCGTTCGTCGGACGGAACGTTGCGAAGACTTCTTTCAGGTTCTTGCAGCGTGTCATCTCCGGCTCGGTCTCCTCGAGCGAATTCAACTTGGTCAGATAGACCATTTTGTTCGACGGGAGCAAGTCGACCGGAATCGAATCGCTCTTTTCCTTGTACTCCGTAGTGCCAATGTGGGGAGCGGCAATACGAAATTGGTCTGCCATATTACCTCCTTGGAATTTATACTTTCACAATTTCGAAATTTTCGTTGTTCATCGACACTTCGACGTTCGACCCTTCGGGGAAACGGCCGTCGATAATGCCGATCGAAAGTGGATTAAGGATTTCCTTCTCAATCAAGCGTTGCAACGGGCGTGCACCCATCTC
>JAPLUP010000606.1 GCA_026397575.1 Candidatus Zixiibacteriota bacterium | reverse complement strand
GAGACCGGCGGCGAGGTGGTAATCAGAATGTTCTGTTTATCCGCGCGTATGAGCGTTTTGAGCAGAGCCGCTGCCGGTTTTACGAAACCGACCTTGGAATCGGGAAAGATCAGAGACGATGCTGACCTGCGGCCGCTGCGTCTGCGCAGTTTGATCAGAGGTTTCAAGAATGGAATCATCTTGGCAAGACGGGCGGGATCTGAGGAACCAGCGCGATAGACTCTGACATTCGGATGCAGTGATTTGCGTTGAGTCTGATCGTGCACCGGATAGACAATCGGCTTGACGGTCAGCACCGAAACTTCGAAGCCCTGTTCGGCGAGGAAGTTCGCCATTGCCAGTGGTCGAGCCGTGCCCGCCATTCCCAACGGCGGGAAATAGTAGGCGGCGATAATAAAATGTCTATCGACGCGGGTATTCATCAATCAACTTTCGAAACGTCAGATCGGCGATCCGCATCTGATCGTCGCGGATACCTTTCTGAGTTAGTAAGGGTTGGTAATCAAGATATGCTTGCTCGCGTGCCTGCCGGGAGGCGCCGAGTTTGATCTTTCCCGCAAGATCGGCGGCATCGCCGGGTCTGAAGAAGTAACGGTCAGAAGTCAGCCACTCACGAGTCCCGGGAATGTCGGTCACGATGGGATAAAGTTTCTGAGACATCGCTTCCAGAAGCGACACGGACGTCGTATCGGACAGAGCGGTAGAAACATAGATGTCTGAACGCCGGTAAGCATTGAAGAGCTGCTCATCGCCGAGAGCGCCGGTGAAAGTGACATGATCGGCAAGATGCTGCGAATGTGCCAGTGCGCGGAGATTGTCTTCGAGCGAACCGGAGCCGATGAGCGTAAGATGAAACTTGAAGCCGTCATCACGGAGAAGCCATGCGGCTTTGATAAGCGTTTGAACATCATAGAGCGGCTCGAACTTGCGGCAACTCAGTATTTGGAGAGTGTTGGTTTCCTTGAGCTCACGCACCTGACCGCTTTCGTACCAAGCACGGCTAACACCGAAACTCACGACCAATTGGCGCCGGATGGCAGTGAAGGCCTTTGCGACATCAAGAGCGTTTTGGGCGTCGGCAACTACCAGATCAGAGCGACGCAGGACAAAACGACTGCGCCAGCGTCGCAGAAAACCACTTTGCGCCGACAGCAGAATATCTGATCCCCACAGAGTCAGCACCAGCGGATGTATGTTCGCCATGGCTGCAGTCAGGCCATACGTCGGCAGGAAGTGAGCGTTTATCAAATGCGGCTGAAAGTCGGATGCGAGTTTCTCGACTTGATCGACGATGGAAAGATAACGTTGCGGACCGGAACCTGCTTTCGGCAATAGTCGGTGCCCGCTGAAACTGTCAGTGTAGTCACATGAGGCAACGAGTGTTTCCCAACCGAGTTCGGTGAATGCTTTCTGCCAGCGCGCAATGTGCGGCGAGATGGCTTCCGAGAGAAATAGAATTCTCACGGTCTGCCTCGCAGTAGATCGGCGGCGCGTTTGATGGCAGCGCGAAAAGAGTACTCGTGATAGACAAGCGACGGCGCCCCCCACCCGGATTTGAAGCGTTCGAGGCCGCTGTCGCCGGATGGTGAAGCGCCGAGATTGAAACGAGCGCGTCCGAAGTCGCGACTGCGATTGATCATGATATCGAACAAGAAGAAGTTCGCATGGAGATCGAGACCGGCGGCAGTGGCGTAGCCGTCGAAGTAGAAGACATCGGTTTCGCTGATGAAATAGATGTGACCGGCGAGCAATTTGTCATCATGGAATGCGCCGACGATTGTCACACCGCTGTCTTCGGACTGCGTTAGCAAATAGAGAGCAGTGTAGAATGCCTCGGAAAGGCGGCGCGTTTCGCCGGTTCGGGTGACATGTTCCTCGCGAAGTTTCTCGAACGCGGCGACATCAGCAAGGCTGAGTCGACGGGTCGTGAGGCCGTGACTCCGCGATTTTCTCACATTGCGAGCAGTGTTGTCAGAATAGGTGGCCTCTCTAGTCAAATCCAGCAATTGAGCGATCAATTCGCGTTGACGATATCTCTTGGGGTAGGTGAGAACTGGGCCATTCGGAGTTTGAACCAGACGCTCTTCAACAAAGCGCTGATCGCGCAGCCAGGCAAGAATGTCAGATGAGATGGACGCGGATAGAGTGTTACCAATCAGGCCGCCATACCAACCAAAAGGGAGCGAGTAAAAAATTACGCCGAGTGGTGTTTTTTTGCGGTAGCCGATAGACAGGCAATCGTCTTCATGAAGGACGATCCCCTGCCAGCCATAGACCTGCTCCCAGACGGAAAGCAACCCGCGGGAATAAAACGGAGAGGCGGCGCCGGACTGCTGCGCAATCGCGAGAAGAGAATCCGGGAGCTTGTCGAGAGATAAAACTTCGAGTGACATTGTCACACATCACTTGCGCAGGACGAAGATCTTCCCAGTGTGTTGGCTTCTATCATCGCCAAGAAGATAGTAGAGATAGACACCGGAAGCTACCAGTTCACCGGCGTCATTTCTGCCGTCCCAACCCTTGTTGACATCGGTAGTACGTACAAGCTCGCCGGCGACAGTATAGATACGGACATCGGCGCGCTGACTGATCTTAAACTGAAGCAGAGCCTCAACGCCAGTTTGCACGACAAAGGGATTGGGATACGGATAAACGGTGACGGCGGAGTCAAGCGGACCGAGTGTGTAATCGAGAATGGATAGTCCCCCCGTCGTGAAGACAAGCAGCTTGCCCGTGGAGTTGTCGAAAAACAAACTCTGAATTGCGTCGGAAACGAGTTCGGAGTTTTCAGTCGTAAAAGCAATCTTCTGTGATTGACCGGCGGAGACAAACGCCAAGCCGTTGGCGGTACCTACCCAGAGATTGTTGCGGCTGTCACTGGCGAGCGCGCGAACGTCGGAACTGACGCCTTCAGGCAATGACACGATGTAGAAGAACTCAATCTCGGCGTCAAAGTAGGCCAGGCCCAACGGCGTGCCGACCCAAAGCCGATTGTCGCGGTCGTAGGCCATAGTATTCACTGTAGCTGAAGGCAGTCGCACGGAGCGACTGTAGTATTTCAATGTGTCATCAGCGTGATTGAACGGGTCAGCGCCATAACGCACAACCATAACACCCAGGTTCTGAGTGCCGAGCGCAACCATGCCGATTCCGGCAGCGACACAGGTTACATTGTAATCGGCAACACCATCAGCGTGGTCGAAGTATGTCCAGAGCGAATCATGCGGATCGAACACGACCAGCGGCCGCATCGGTGACGCTTGATATGACGAGAACCAGACACGTCCCGACGGATCGGTGCTTATACCGTTGATCACGCCGACCGAATCGGAATACAGATTAGGACCGTGAAGTTCGGAGTTGGCGCCATTAAAAGTGCGGCTTGTGCCATCGGGCAAGTATTGGATAGCTCCCTGTCCAAAAGTGCCGACCCAGACCGAGCTGTCGTGACCTATCGTCGTTGATATCTTCTCGACGTTGGGAGCAGTAATGGTACTCCAGACACCGTCTTTTACGCTTGCGAGATTGCCGCGCCTGCTAACGGCATACAGTGAACCATCGGGAGTTACACCACCGCCAACCAGGTCGTTGCTAGCGGGACCCGGAATAGGGACGCGGGTGAATGCACCTCCTGATGCCCGATAGACTCCTTTGCTCGACGTGCCTACAAACAAGCTGTCACCGATCACGGCAGTATTCAACTCTTCCCGCGGGACATCTGACAGCGGCAGAACTGAGATGAGGGAATCGACCAGAGTGAAGAGGGCTCTGTTGACACTCACCGAAGGAATTGTGGCAATCATCACGACGGGACGGTTTTTGCGTGAGAGATCGTACACGCGCAACCTATCCGTTGGCCGGATAGCCTTGATACTGTCGGCATTTTGGAAATAAAACAGTCCATTGGCACCACCGACATAAAGAGAAACTCCGTCGCATCCAATGCTCGTCAGAGTGTCGTTCACTCCGAGAACCGTCGTATGCCACTCGTTGGGATCAAGCAAATACGGATTCGCGAAGTCGGCATAAGCCAGCCCTTCGGGGGTGGCGGCATAAATTTTGTCCTTGAATATGGCGACATCGTACACGGGCAATTCGGTGCTGAAGCTACCAAGAGTGCGATAGATTTCTTTCACTTCCCCCCCATTGCGAACCCGGTCGAATTTGATAATGCCGATGCTGGAACCGATCCAGACGAAGCCTGCAGAAGTGTCGGCATTGTACAGTTCGATGTTGGCGCCATCGCGGCCTTGAAACATGTAGTTGGTGAAACGGCCATCTTGCAGGTCGAACTTACTAAGAACGCCGTCACTGGAGCCAATGTAGGCGATTGAATCGCCCGCGTAAGTCGTGAAGTTCAACAAAACTCTGCCGAGGCCGTCACTTTTGATGTACGATTTGATTGTATCCAGCGCAGGTGTAAAACGCACCAGACCGCCGGTAGTCGTAGCCCAAACATTACCGGCGAAATAATTCAGGGACGTGATTTCGTCCTTGTTGGTGTACGTCTGCCACTGGTAAAGCTGGCCCCGTAGGCCGGTGCAGAGCAAGAGTATCAGAAAAACGATGAGCGACGTGCGGCTAATCATGATGCCCTTTCGAGAACACTAGAAATAACGCAGCTAGCCCGGTAACGGCAAGACAAATCTTCGACACTACCGCGCCATAAACACGAAAGGGTGTGCTCGGCAATCGGTCACCAATCATGCCTGACAAGAAGGTGGTTTCACCGAGTTTGGTTTTGGCAATGATTTGGCCAAAGGGATTGATGATTTCACTGATGCCGGTATTGGCGGCACGAACAATCCAGATACGATTTTCAACCGCGCGAAAGACGGGGATGACGGCATGCTGATACGGCCCCGACGTGGGGCCAAACCAATCGTCATTGGTAATCGACGTCAGGAAGTCCGCGCCGGAGTTGACCAGATCGCGGACAAATTCGGGGTAGACAGTCTCAAAGCAGATCAGCACGCCGAAGCGTTTGCCGTTGGACAGAAACGTCGAGAGTGAGTCGCCGGGTTCAAAATCGGAGATGTCGAGATTCAGTTTGGTCTTGACGAATTCACGAAACTTCGAGAGCAAGCCGATTTTCTCGGCGTACGGCATGTGTTCGCCGAACGGCACAAGGAGATGCTTGTTGTAAGGCACTTTGTTCATGCCCTGTGGCGTGAACATAAACGCCGAGTTGTAGAAGTGCTTCCTGGCATCATCAGTGCGGACCAGATGCAGCGCGCCGGTCATCAGATCAACATTGTGGCGTTTGGTAATTGATTCGAGCCAGGCGATATAGCTGTCTTCGTAATAGAGATATGCCGGCACCGCCGATTCAGGCAAGATCAAGAGCTTGGCGGAGTCAGCCGCTGCTGCCTGTGACAGACGATCATAGTTGTTGAAACTGCGGTCAAGTCCACCCGGTTGCCATTTCTGGTTGATCGGGATATTACCTTGCAACGCGGCGACTTTGAAATTCCCCGTGACCGGCAAAATCTGCGACGCGCCCCAGATGTAAGCGACGGCATAGAGAACCAGCGGCACCGCAAAAATCAGGGATGCGCGCAAGGTCTGTCGGGCATAACGGTAACCCAGATAGAGCAGGATGCCGACGACGATCACGAAGAAACTGACGGTAGCATCGCCACTTAATGCGGAAAGCTGTACGATCGGCAAATTGGCGGCCTGTGTATAAGACAGGTTTACCCACGGAAAAGAAAGCTGCGTGAGAGAGCGAAGATACTCTACTGCTACCCAGATAAAGGGAAAGAGAATCAAACCCGAATTGCCATACTTTCGAGTGGACGCAGACAGCAGACCGGCAATGATCGC
>JAPLUP010000634.1 GCA_026397575.1 Candidatus Zixiibacteriota bacterium | reverse complement strand
TCTGATCGCGTACATATTTTCCGGTGGACCGGCGCCGTGTGCGGGGTGTAAGTAGCGAGCTGCAAATTGGTAGTCGTAGCTGCAAATCTCAAGTTGCGGATTACTATTGATTAGATCGCGAGCAGGTTCTATGGCGGCGACTATACGACTGGTGGACTCCGGAAGCTAAATCTATTTTACCAATACTTTGAAGTAGTACTCGTACTCTGCCGGTTCGAGTTGCACGCCAGCCGGGAACTGCTCCTTGATCGACAGGGCGAAACTGCCACCTTGCTTGAGCTGCTTGAGGATATTGTTGTCGGTGACCGTCAACTCACATTGGTTTGTCAACTGGGTCTTCTGGCATTGGATATTCACACTGTTTAACTCGACAGGTACGCCGGCTCTGGGAGTGAGACGGATGGCATAGTGGTATTCTTGAACATCGATGCGGTCTGTCGGAAATGCGAAAATCACCTTGCCGGTATTCTGCTTGAGAAATACCTGCATTTCCGGAACATGCGCGACATCGGTGACACTGCGTTTCTCGAACTGCGGTTTCAAAAGAATTGTTGCGATATCCCCCTGTTCGCCGGTGCGCTGAAAGATCACAAAAAGTGCCAGCACAACGACCAGGAATGAGAAAACCGGCGCCAACGCCCTGACTGTCGGCAGTCGCAATCCGAAAATCGAGTGCAGCCAGGCGTCCTGCTCATTCGAAGTTGCACTCATCTGTTCCTCCGGGATTAGCTTCACGGTATGTCGCAGCAATTCGACATCTTCACTACATGACGAACACTGCTGCAGATGGGTGGCAATTCCAGAATACTCACTTGACAACTGATTGATCTTATTCTGCGCGAAACGGTCGAGAACCTCGGGCAATATATGTGCGGAAAAATCATAGCGTGGCAGTTCGCGGCGGATGGCATAAATACCCTGCCAGAAATCGAACTCCTTCTGCAACTCGGGCAATTTCTGAATCTGCTCCAGAACGATGTTCTTTTCCGCCTCGCGAAGTTTACCCTGTACGAGCAGCGGGATCAGATCGCTAATGTCCTTATTGACGCTCACAGCAGAGGTCTCCTTTCGATCTTACTGTCGCTTGAGGATTCCATCGGTTCAGCTAAATCAGCTTTTCTTTGAGTTCTATTGCCATCTGCTTGCACTCGTGCACTTTACGCTTCACCGTACCCTCAGGCAGGTGCAACTTTTCACCTATTTCTTTGTAGTTCAAGGAGTCAGTAAAGATCATCCGCCAGATTCTCTGACATTCCGGCCCAATTGCACGAAAAATCTTGACGAAAATCTGCCGCTCTTCCTCAGCCTCGTGCGCGGTATCTGGGCGTTCGCTCCCTGATGGCATAGGCAGATCGTCCGGATCGACTTGGCGTGCGACCCGCTGGCTTCGCACTTGATCGATGCAAGTGTAGCGCGCCATTCGCTGGACATAAGTTCGAAACGTCGATTCACCCCGAAAACGCTGGCTTTTTAGGCTCGAAAAGAGCTTCAGATGCACGATCGAGTTGATATCCTCAACATCTTCAATAAAATGCCAGACCGACAGATTTGTCACTTGACTGATCCAACGGTCGACCTGCTTGTAGGTCGCCTTTTCACCGCTGACGTAGCGTTGTGCCAGTTGTGTATCTGCTTCCGGTGCAGTCTTGGCCGTTTTGCTGAAGAGCGCGAGCATAAGTACGAATATAGACTATGAACGCCTGCCGACAAGGTGAATTTAGCCACGGCGTCGATCCACAAAGTCCCGGCAGGAGTGTATGTTTTCTGCGTAACCGTGGCACTCGTTCGCAGAGTGCTCATTTGGGTGTTTTGAACAGCAATATCAGTCCGAATAGAAGGAATACTGCGTTTGTACCCCACGCGGCGATCAGCGGCGAGATTGCTCCCTCATGTCCGAATTCAATCGCGATCTTAACGCAGGTGTAGAAAACAAACGATATCGCCATGGAAACGGCGAAGCTGATTCCCAATCCACTGCGTCGGGGATTAGACGCCAACGAAACGCCTATTAGAATGATGATGACATTGATAAATGGGAAGGCGACTTTGTTTTCCAAATCAACAAGTTGTGTGGTTACGTCCTTGCCGAGTGCGCGACTGACTTGGATGAACTTCTTTAGCTTAAAGTAGTCCATCGACAAGGGATCCTGGCGGCTGAACCAGTCTTCAAAATAGGTCGGCTTCTCACGGAAGTCGGGGAAAGGCAGGGTCGGATATTTCGTGTTCTTGATCGGTTCCGGGTCGGACTCAAAATCCCCAAAATCTCTGACCTGTACTTCGCTGCCGACCCAGAGTGTGTCCTGCCATACGAAACGATTGGCGGTGATCAACTGTTTAAGCTTATTGCCTTCGAAAGTTTGAATCACAACATCTTCGCCGGTCGCCGATTTGGAGACATAATTTGTGAATTGGAATACGCGTCCGTGCAGCCCCTGAAACATCTGGTTGCGATAGACGGTCGCGCTCTCACTGCTGCGTCTTTGAAACTTCTCTGCCTCGAGGATGTTCTTTCGACTATTGGCTTCCGGCAGAATCATCTCACCAAACACCCACAGCCCGATTGCGATCAGGATGCCTCCGGCAACCAGGGTCGCCACAATACGATAAAGCGAAACGCCCGCCGCCTTCATCGCCAACAATTCGTTGCTTTTGGCCATCAGGCCGACGGAAAATATCGATGCCAACAGCGTGGCAATCGGGCAGGTGAGTACGATAATGAAGGGTGTGAAATAGAAATAGTACATGAACACGTCGGCGAAGGTTGCGCCCGATTCAAGTAGATTGCCAATCCGCTCGACCAAATTGACTAGATCAAAGATCAGGACGAAGCAGAGGATCGAAACAAAAAAGGTCAGGAAGAATCTCTTGAGTAGGTACTGGTCTATAATGTTCACGCGTTATCGCTCCGCCAAAACACCGACCGCAGCGCGGCCACAAAGCTCTTTTCGCTCTTAACCCAGTATAGCAACAATAGACCAACCGCGACCATAAGTATATTCGCGGCCCACATCGCGACCCACGGCGCCACAATCAGACGATCGGCCAACTGCTCGCCGCCGATGAGGAAAGCCCAGTAGACGGTGAATAGTCCGATCGAGATGCCGACCGACATCGCCATGCCGCCTCTGCGACTGACTACCCCCAACGGCGCACCAATCAAGATGAACGCCAGGCAAGCAGCCGGTAGCGAGTACTTCTTGTGCACTTCCACCCGGTATTTGCTGATTGACTTGACACTGGTATAAAGCTGCGATCGACGCGTCTTCATCAGCCGGCTGATCGAAACAAAATCGGTGTAAGCCTGCCCGACGACCATGCGTTCCCACTGCTCGTTTGTGCGCCCCTGCTGTTCGGTGATCTTCCGTGGCTGTGAGAGAACCATATTGAATAGCGAATCGCTATCCTGAAGGACGGCATGTTTGTAGTCCGTAAACTCCTTCTCGAAGCCGTGGATTCGATCCAATAACATCCCCGAGGACATCTCTCGGTCGCCGCGATACTCTTGCTTCGTTTCTCTCAACTCCGTATCCAGGTTCTCCACTTTGAAGGTTTGGGAACGAAACTCCGAAAGCCGGTAGGAACCTTGCTTGCCGAGGTCTTGCTCATGTAACTGCCCGTCCATGAGATGGAAGGTTACCGATTCCCCTTGCGGCGAAAATTCGACTACGCCGCTGTCCGCGATAATAGTGCGAGTGACCGATGGGTTGGTGCGGTCGTAGATCACGACACCCCAGATCTTTGACTGCACATGATCAACATGATCCACCAAAATGACATACCCGGGGATATCGTTTACAAACACACCCGGGCGTAACTGAAACGTCGGCCGGAGTCGTCCAATGTCAGAACGCAGATTCGCTGCGGCATGATTGGCGTCCGGCAAAACGTTGTTGTTGAACCAGATCAGCCCTGCGCCGATTAGCGACGCCGCCACTATGACGGGAAGCATGAGCCGCACCATGTTGATGCCAAGACTCTTGATCGCCAGAATCTCTTTATCCCCCGTCAGGCGACCGAAGGCCATGAGTGTGCAAACAAGCACCGCCATTGGCACTGCTAACGCAAGCATCCATGCCAAATTAAGCACCAATAGCTTCAACACCGTCCAGATGGCAATATTCTTGCCAATGATCAAATCGAGCATCTGCGGGATGAAATCGAGTATCAGAACAAAAAGGACGACGAAGAGGGCGAACAGAAAGGGACCGAGGTGTTCCCTAAGAATATAGCGCGACAGAATCCACACATCTTAAGCTACGACTTCGACGCTTCTTCGGGCAAGCAAAATCGTTACGATCCTGTGCCCCATGTCCTTACTGAGGATCATCAGGATTGGAATGAAACGGTGGGTCTCCACCAATCAAAGAGCCGTCAGCCCCTCGTGACAGGTTCCTGACGACTCATGATCTACACCTTGAAGTGGTGTCGTTTCTTAGTCGTGACGCAAAGGGCAGAGATGTGTCAAACGAGTTCCTCTTTGCTGGTAACCCAACTCCAGCGCATTCCACAGATCTACACTTGATGTCCCGGCACCCGGCTTCCCAACATACTGGAATGTAGGCTTTACATGGGCTCTGATAGCAAACGTCTTGGACACACCCTCAATATACCAGGCCAGTTCCACCTTGGTAGAGTCCGTACTAACATCACGAGCGGTCCAGCAGCCGGTGCTCTCGGCGTCGGCGGGAGAGATATCAATATTCAGTATCGGTGAGCTAGCGCCCAACTGGAAGTAACCAAGATAGAAGGTATCTACGCTGATATACCAGTTGACGGGATAACTGTTCCATCCGGAAGTAGTTTTCGGGTATGGCGGCGTTGACGCGAACAACGGTCGGCCGGGAAACTTCACTCTGTTGGGATCGTTATCCATGACGGTCCAATCATATGCTAGCAACATGATGGAGTCACTTCCGTTGCAGAAGTTGAAGCTGATCGAATCGACGATCACGGCTTCAACACCAGATGGAAGATGAAACTCCTTGACCCAGTACCAGTCGTTGACAGCGGCCGTTGCGCAACTGTCGAAGGTGTTATCGTCGTTAATCAGCCAGTCGTTGGCCTTGACTATCATGACTTCGACGCTGTCACGCGTCGTATTCGCCGCGTCGGGAGCGTTTACAATCAACCTGACTTGCGAGATTCCCAATTTGTCAAGTTTGCTACGGTCCGCGGTACAAGTGATCGTGGCGTCGCCTGAACCGCTTGTGGGAGAGACAGTCAACCAGCCAATTTCCTCGGCGGCATCCTGCTTGCCATACAGTACAAGCCACTGCACCCCGACCGTCCAGGACATGGTCTGCCCGCCCTTGTTGCTGATCGACAGGGTGGCGGAGTTCTGATCGGTCCCTAGATTGATCCTGTGAGTGCTAAGATGCAATACCGGGCTCTCTTTGGGGCACTCCACACAATCCTTGCTACACCCGCCCAGAAGCACCGTTGCCAGCGCTATCAGCGCAGCCATCGGGAAAAGTCTACGAAGCATCTTGACCTCCGAATGTTTTGTTTTTGCATTTCGATTCTCTGCGGCGACTCAATGGCCGGCTTTCAGGTGATCCTATGATATGACATTCAACCGGTGTTGACAATCCATAAATGAAGACAAAATTTGGTAAATTCGTAAGGAAACCGCGCAATAGTGGTTGACAATTTCATGAGGCAGTAGAATCGGGCTCCAGGCTGAAGTCTCTCAATATCTTCGGACAGTTTGCACTCCGAATCGTCGGTCTGCCGACATGGCTTTACAGAGGAGTCAGCTGGCAGCATTTGAAAGTTCGTAGGTGAGTGTTATGACGGATTACTGCTACGTCGGATGATGTCATTGACGGCGATTTGGACGTTGCCAAAACCGGTAGAGATTAGCTTGATCCGCCCCGGATGGTTGGAGATATCGCCGACGGCATAGACGTTGGTGACGTTGGTGCGCATGTTTTCATCTGCGCGAATGGAACCCTCGGCAATCTCAAAGCCGATCTCCTTGATGAACCCGAGCTTGGGCGTGAATCCAATGCAGCCGAGGATGCGTTCGATTTCCAGTTCTTTGGTCCAGCCTTCTTTGGAATTCTTGATCTGCACTCGCTCGACCTTGCCCTCGCCGAAAATACCGGTAAGTCCGGTGTCGGTATATATAGTGCAGGCCGACTGCTGTAGTCGCCGTAGCGAACCTTCAAAGCCGACGAAGCGACCGGAGCGATGAATCAACACAACGCCATCAGCGACATCAATCAGAAAGTTCGCCCAATCTAGTGCGGTGTCACCTCCACCAACGATCAATACCCGCCTGTGGCGATACTCTTCCACATCCTTGACCACGTATTCCAGTCCGCGGTCCAAATACTTCTCGGCCTCCGGCAGTTCCAACTTGCGGGGCGTAATCAAACCGGCTCCGACGGCAATGATGATGAAGCGACCGCGAATCTCGCGACCACGCTCAGAAACGATTCGATAGCTCTCATCTTCGCGAAGCGAGAGCGCCACCACTTTGAACTCAAGCAAAATAGACACATGGTGTTTCAGAGCTTGACGCTTGAGTTTGTCCACGAGCTGCGTCGCCGTCACTTGAGGATATCCGGCGACATCAAAGATAAATTTCTGGGGGTACAGCGCAGTGAGTTGACCGCCGACATCGGGTAACGCATCAACGATTGCTACCCGAAGTCTGTTTTCCGCGGCAAAGAAACCAGCATACAACCCGACCGGGCCCGCACCGATCACGACTACATCGTAAACATCGATCATCGCAACGGTGTCCCCTCGCTTGCACCTTCAACCATCAGTCTGGTCGCAGCAATTCCTCGCCGAAATTCTCCAACTCATCCAGACCGTCGAGACGGAACGGGTCACGTTCGGGAATCTCGATCATAACGTCACCGCGAATCTTTACCTGACATCCAAGTCGGGAGGTTGCCGCCAACTCGGCGCACTCCTCAAGGCGATCAGTTTCCTCTTCCTCCAACGCCGACAAATGCGCCTCCCCTTCGCGCACGATAACGTGGCAGGTAGTACAGCAGCAGTTACCACCACAATTGTGTTCCAATTCGATGTCGGCAGTCAGCGCCGCTTCAAGTATCGTCTCGCCGGACTCGACCTCTACGGTAGCATTTTGAGGCAAAAAAGTTACTTTATGTTTCATGTCTTGCCCGGGAATTCGCATCGGCTTTGCGGACAAATAGCTTACGAGGGTTGTGATTGTCACCAAAAAAGATTTTGCGGGCGCGTTGCGACAACTCGATCCCGACCGACAAATAGACCCACCCGGGTACATCGGTCAATCCGCAATTAGAGATGCGCACTGCCTGGACGTCAAAACGCTGCCAGTCGCAAGCCGCAAATCGCGCGTCGAAATCGTCTTCGAAAAACGCCCCTTGATTAGCGAAATCCTTCAGTTCCAGAATCTCCATTGCGGACTACACCGAAAACGAAGTGCCGCAGCCGCACGAGCGCTTAGCCTTTGGATTACTGAACTGAAAGCCACCGTTGACCATCTGAGAGGAATAATCGAGCGTCATACCGGCAATATAAACCAGCGAGCGGGCATCGACTAAGACGCTTATGCCGTCAAACACAAACTCCTTGTCCTTGGCGTCACCTGCAGCCACAAACTCCATTTCGTACGAAAGTCCCGAACAACCTCCGGCTCCGACTCTGAGCCGCAGCATTCTCTTCTTGCCGTCGGACTCACGCGCCAGGCGGCGTCTGATTTCAGCTATGGCAGCGTCGGTGAGGTGTATACTCATATCCGGTTGCGATTTGACAGCCGCAACGGTTCCTTCTGCATTAGAGTGTATTTTCTGGTTCATTGCAATCTCCTT
>JAPLUP010000128.1 GCA_026397575.1 Candidatus Zixiibacteriota bacterium | reverse complement strand
ATAACGGCAGCGATGCCGATGGCCAGACAGAGAACTTTACGCAATGTCAGATCGTCTCCAAATCAGCAGAAGTTATGCCCTTACGACTCTGCTGTCAACTCTATTGTACCAATGAAAAGGGCGGTTGAAGCATTTCAACCGGCCACATATTTGGCTATTGGAAATCGATTAGGACTCGCTATTCTTGGTGTCCGCTTTTTCTTTGCATGTGTTGGCGCAGGATTTCTGGCACTTCTCTTTGTAGTTGTCGCCGAACACCGTCTTCATATCATCGGCGCACTCGGTCTTCATCTTGGCAACATACCCGGCCTTGTTGATCGCCGCTACCATGGCGTCAGCTTTCACCTTGTCGGCATGAAATACCACGGTGGCGGAAGCCTTCTTAAGATTGACATCAACCGCACAGACGCCGTCCATGCTGCCAAGTGTCTTGGAGATATGATCGACGCAACCCTGACAAGTCATCTTATCGACTGCCAGAAAAGCTACCATGCTGCCGCCTTCACATTTCATGGCCTCAGCGACCGTCTGAACTGGATGGCCGTTCGGCAGTTTGGCGGAACTAGCGCCTTCCTTTTTGTCGGCGCCGCATTTGGCTCTCTCAGCCGCAGTGCAAGAATGACCGCTTTTCGTGGCATCAGCGCTCTTGCCCATTGGACAGCCGCTTTGGCCTGTCAGATTCACGGAAGTCTTGGTGTTAGAGGTAGCAACCGCCGAAATAACGGTCACATTGTCGTCAGCGCTGGCGCTGGCTTTGGAAGCTGTGCCTTTGCCGTTCGGGCAAACACAACCTGGGTGAGACGGGCAGCTCTTGCCGTCCTTCTTCATAGCTTCGCATTTTGCCGCGCATTCCTTGGCATCCTTGTTCTGCTTGTCGCAGGAAGCCTTACCGGCACAGGTCGCCGGGGAGTCTTCGGAGGCGGTCTTGTCGCCACCGCAGCCGAATGCGGGTACCGCAATGGCCATGGCGAAAATTGCGATCATCACGATGAGGGCGAGTTTCTTCATGAGTAGTTTCTCCTATAGAGTAATTTCAGTTTTGGTTCAGTTTCAAGACCCGTTACCGGTTTTACACATGCTATCGTGCGAAGTATTAAAGAAATTTCTGAATCTTCTCTTCCAGAACTGACTTATCCTGATAGCCAACGAAGCGATCGACGATTTCTCCCTTGCGATCAACCAGAAAAGCGATCGGGATGGCTGATCCGATATTCCAGTCGGTGGCAACTTGTACGTTTCCCATCACCACCGTGTAAGGAATCTTCATCTGCTCGGCGAACCGCGCCACTTTGTTCGCGTCGGCTTGGTCGAGCGAGATCCCAACAACTTCAAAGCCGCGATTGTTGTACTTTCCGTGCAACTCACTCAGATCAGGAATCGAGCGGCGGCAGGGAGGGCACCAAGTCGCCCAGAAGTCAACGAGTACGACCTTGCCGTCATACTGACTGAAATTGACCGACTTTCCTGCTACATCAAGCAACGCAAAACCGGGCGCCTTACGTCCCGAAATCTGCGCCGTTGCGGCCGCGCTCACCTGCTCAGTTCCGGCTGTCCCCTGCCTCTTGAACTCCACTTTGCTATCAGAAGAGCAAGAACCGACAAACGTCGCACTCAAGATGACTAACAGAAAGAATGCCACCAGCTTCCCAAGTCCGCTAATCTTCACTTTGATCCCGCCTTGAGTGTCTGCTGTTCCACGAATTCTTTGAATGACATCTTATCATTTGCATTCGTTCGCACAAAATTCAGGATATACATCATGGCTCGAACTTCGATGTAGCCCGGCGCCGGGGCAATCTTGGTCCCATCCGGCTCCAGAAACCAGGTCGTCGGATATCCACTCACTTGATACTGAACCGTGATTCCCTTTTCCGTGACGTCGCCATCCTTCATCTTGAGCACGTTGTAAGAATCGCCATCAACCATCGCCGCTACGAAGTCACGATTGATTGTATTCACTACTTGGGTATCCTGATAGGTCGTAGCCGCCATCTTTTTGCACCAGCCGCACCAGGTAGCAGTAAAGTCAATGATGATGTGTTTCTTGCGTTTTTTCGCTTGCTCGATGGCTACGTCATATTTCACCCAATTGACCCCGCTCGTTTTCCCGCCGGCGAAAGCCGTGGGCTTATCAAGGGTTCCGACCAAGATGAATAATAACAGGATTGGAAGAAGCTTTCGATTGTGCATACGGCGTTTAGCAGTAACTCAAGGTTGTCGAGCGTGCAATCCTATTATAAACAATTTCGACCGACTAAGCAAGTATTTTCTCACCCGCTTTAGTTGTTTTAACCCCTCAACTCGCAGTGAGTTCCCGATATCAGGTCACTGGCTTAAAATTGATGTTTTCCTTTCCAACCAATTGTGACAGTTGCTCAAAGAGCTTGCCTTCCGGGCGGACCCGCATGTTCTTGGGGATAAGATAAAACAATTGGCTGCCCGACACAATAGCAAGTTGCACTCCGACCGGCCCCGGATAGCGTCTGAGCAGCAACTCGATATCCTCAAACAGCTTGGCGGAAGCGCCACCGTTAATGAATATTTCCATCATCGCTGCTTTTTGGTCGAACAACCCTTCCAACTGCACGATTTCAGACGCTACCAGCTTCGGCTTCTCGTTTTCGCGTGTCGAGACTCTTCCGCGAGCCAAAAGTACAGCGTCCGTGCGGATTATCTGCCGGCTTCGTTCAAAGAGATCGGCAAATACGACCGCCTCCACCACACCAAAGAAATCCTCCAGCGTCACGAAAGCCATTTGCCGCCCCTGTTTGTCGTAACTGACCTTGAGGGACTGCACGATGCCGCCGAGACTGACATCGTTTCCGTCAGCCCGGTCGCCGATTGCCTCGGAATTTGTCGTGGCAAAAGCCGCCAACTCCAGGCGAAAGCGTTCCAATGGGTGACCACTGACGTA
>JAPLUP010000381.1 GCA_026397575.1 Candidatus Zixiibacteriota bacterium | reverse complement strand
GCCGCAAGCGAAGACGACTACTGTACCGAGTGCTTCAAGATTGTCAATCGGCTTCCAGAAAACATCGCGGCAGTCAAGATTACTCTGTTTGAAACCCCAGGAATTGTTGAGGACATCGGGCACGTCCTCTATTGTGTTCGGATCGCCATCGGGGTCCGCCGCCCATTGGAATGCTTCCAAGTAATTCGCGTGTGGAACGTCTATAACCATAGCGCTGATCCAGTCGGCGCCAAACGCTACTCCGACAGTGTCTCCAGTAGCGTCATCCTTTCCGACCATAACACCCATTGTCGTGGTACCATGCGCCCCGCTTGACAGCAAGCTTTCCCAGTGGGGATAGGTTTGACCATAGATGGGGTCAAACCAGCATTGCTGTGCCGAGTAACCGTGATTGCCATGATAGGAAGTCTTAAGCGCCGGATGATCTCCATTTATACCCGAATCAAACGAAGCGATCAGGGTGCCTGCGCCGGTGAACCCGAGCGCCCACATACTGTCGGCGCCGATGGCATGAAGGCCAACAAACGCACCCTGACCCTTTGAAGAATCGGATGTCGTCTGACTTTGCGGATAGTAGAGCGACTGCATCGGCAAGTCTTCAGCGATCACCTCGATGTCCGAGCGCTCCTGTAACTCACCGAGGAATTTCTTGGTCGCTTCGACTTGCAGAGCATTGGTTATCCAGTAAGCTTTATAGGACTTGACCTCGCCGCGCCCCAACCCCTCGTCTAGTAATAGCTTGATGCTTGCCTGATCGGTGCTGGCAGACGTTCGCAATTCCTCCACGAGAATCCGGTGAGTTGTCTGTCGTGTTTGTCGCATTTGTTTCTGCTGGGTAGCGAAAGCCTTGACGTCCAACTGGGCGCGCATAAACACCAGCACTGATGTCAAGTCCCCGTCGGATTCATTCGAGAGTGTTGTCGCAAGTTCGTCTGTCAATTGGGCAGACATGCCTATCGTCACCCAACCGAAATTCCCCCAGCAGGCAGCAATCAGCAGGAAGAGTCTCATTTTCATAGTCTTATCTCGGTCTGGTTAATGCCCTACAGCTTAAATCAGTGCCGAAGCTTCAGAAACCGCTCGGCTGGAAGTAGAAATCTTTGTCGCAGTTGGCGACACCAGACAATTTAGCGCATTAGCCCGAAAAGTCAATGCTTTTGCTGCCGGATCGGCACTGCACAGACCAGACTGACAGGGAGGTTAACTGTTCAATTCGAATATCAGCCGCAGGCCATCAAGAGTGATATCCGGCAGTACCTCGGAGATATACCTGGACTTAGGAGCGATCAGCGGCGCTAAGCCGCCAGTGGCAACGACTTTGGGTTGTTTTCCCCAGTGCCGGGAAATGCTCTCGATGATGTAGTCGGTCTGCCCGATAGCGCCGAGGTAGAATCCAGCCTTCATCGCCTCCTCGCTGGATTTCCCGATCGGAGATTGCGGGGCTTCAAAAGATATCTTGAAAAGCTGTGCTGCGCGAAATGCCAACGCCGATTGTGCCGTCTCGATGCCCGGGGCGATCACGCCCCCCAGAAATGCTCCCTGTTCGGAGACGACGCCGAAAGTAGTGGCTGTGCCGAAATCGACGATTATTGTCGGGCCACCGAATCGATCAAAAGCAGCGACGGCATCGCAAATTCGGTCGGTGCCGATCTCTGACGGCTGCGGGTAGTCGAACGTGATATTGAGCTTGAGCCGGGGGCTGACAAAGAGCGGTTCAAGATGGTAGTAATCTTCGGCCATGCGACGGAAGACAGCTTCCAGCTTGGGCACGACTGATGCCACCACCATCGCTTCGAACGAAGGCAGCCGCTTGAGTTCCACGAACTGGCTTAGGATCATCGCCGACTCGTCGGACGTCCGGGCATGATCCGTCGCAATGCGAAGAGTGGTTAGCAGCTTCTTGCCGTCATAAAAGCCAAAGACAATGTTGCTGTTGCCAATATCAACTGCCAGTAACATGGGTCAGTCTCCTTCAATGGCAATATATCCTCGGTCATCATCGGGAACAACCGATTTCGCTTGGTGGCGGTAATCCGGTTTGCTACCATGCTTGTTGATGTTTGCGCAACGCCTTATCTGTCTGGTCGGCTTCCTGTTGCCTACGGGATTGCTGTTTGACGGTTGCAGCACGAAGTCGGACAGCAAATCCGACTACCGATCGGGAGTTGTCAGCAAAGATTTTCATCCTGATGCCGATGCATTGATTCCCGACTCAATTCGGCAGGACTCCCAGTATGACAATTACTATACGTGCGATCATGTAGTGTTCCTGGGGCAGAAGGATTCTTTGCGGTATGCCCTGTCAGTGACCTTTGGTCGCGCCCTGGCTGACAACCGGTTCAAGCGCGCTGAACGCGATTTCCTCGGCTTTCTCTATGACGGACGCGCCTGGATCACGCTACCTTACATGCGGATGAGACATGACTCCTTGCGGTTGGATCTAAACTACCCCTACGTATTTGGCGGGCTCAATTGGACGCAACCGTACACTGATGGCGAAGTCTCCTATGACCGTCATGACCTCAAGTTCAATTTGAAGTTTAGCGGTTTACGGCCGGTCCAATCGTTCCGGGATGGCGAAACGCGGTTGCGAAGCCACGCTATTGGCGAGGGAACACTGGTGTTACCAACTGAGACCATCACCGGCACCGTGTTCTATGAACTGCTGCAGCTTGAGGGCTACAATCCGTTTGCCAACATCACGGACGGCTTGGCATACACAGACTACGATTGGCTGGCCCTGACCTCGACCTCGGGACAACGTTTACTTTG
>JAPLUP010000695.1 GCA_026397575.1 Candidatus Zixiibacteriota bacterium | reverse complement strand
CACCAAATTCGTCGCGGAACCTGGCAAAACTTAGCGGATAGTCGGCATGAGTGTATTTAAGGCTTCCCCCGATATTCACTTCAAGGTAGCTGGAGCGTCGGCTGGAAAGATCGCAGGAAAAGCGATGGGTTCGCTCAAGCGCCTGATTGACATAGTAGGCTGCATGATCATTGAAGTAGCCTCTAATGTCGTAGCGTGCATAGTTGAAGGCATATCTGGTTTCCAACAGAGAAGTCGGCGACAACAATGATGACCATTTGATGCCATAGAAAACCTGATCTCCCCGGTAATCGAGGTTGCCATCATCGAAGCCATAGACACCCGGTGGCATTGCAAAACGGTCGGCACCGTTGAGCGTGAATAGCGATATGGTTTGGGAAGGAGAGATCCTCCAGCCAGCCTTGATGTTGGCGTCAACATATTGCGGTACGGAAGGCATATTCATAGGCGATTTCAACAGGTCAAGATAGCTCTTGCGACCGTGAGCCAGTAGGTAAAGGGGACTCGTTTTCGAACCGAGGCGCAGATCAGCAATGGCGCCGGAGAGATCAAGACTCACTTTGCCTCCCGAGGCGACCTCGTCCATGCCCACCAAGTCAATCTCAGCCAGACCAGACAGACGATTGGGGTAGCGTACCGAATAGGCGCCGGTGGCGAGCCGTATTTCGCTAACCTGATTTGCGGCTATCATACCGAAGGGTCCACCGGTGGATCCTTGACTACCGAAGTGGTTGATATTGGCTGTTTCAAAGCCCTCTACCATAATCACGGCTTCAGCAGGGTTGCCGCCGCGAATTACAAGATCATTGCGGATATCGTTACCTGAAGTAACGCTCGGGCTTTGTTGCAGAAAACGCAGCGGATCATTGAGACTACCGGAAGCTGCGGAGATTTGTTGCAGATCAAACTTCTGCGAACTCGGAGCCGACGCAGTCTGGTCTTGAAGTCGATCAGAGGTGACGATCAAGCCATCAACCATGCGCGGCTGGACGACAAGAAAAACCGTGTCAATTTCGAAGCTTTTCGTCTCCTGATTGTACTGTGGCCTCAGCAGTGTGTCGGCGTAACCTATAAGAGAGAATCGAATTGTCGACGGACAGTTGCCGCTACATCGAAAGGTGTATGTGCCGCCATAGTCGGAAATTGCCAGAATCTTGCCCTCGGGCGTTTTGACATAGACGTTCGGAAGCGGTTGTCGGGCCTCTTGGCTGCAAATAACGCCTCTGACGCGAGCTGATTGACCTCCAAGCGTCGGGGTGGCCACTGTCGCCAGACACAAGATGACAATTCCCACCCATGCGGATGTACAGATCGCTGTTTTCACCAAGAACGTACCGCTCCCTAGCCAATAACGATTTCGACAGGCAGAGTGTGCAATTTCCTAGCCAAGATATCCCAGATTGCGTTCTTTGTCAACCTTATGCGCCGCTAATCGCGGAATCATGCAAGTTAAACCGGGAACCGCTTCGGGTGGGGAGCGTTTTAACGGAGGATAGGGTTGGAGCGCAGTAGCATGTAGTTGCGCGTCTCAACAACCTCGAAAGGACGGTCTGATCATGAAGAAGATGCTTATCATCGCAATTCCCACATTATTGTTTGCCGGCGCCGGCTTTGCCTATTACCATTATGTTGGCTGCAACAATGGCGCCTGCGCGATCGCATCGTCGCCGATTATCTCCACGGCATTCGGCGCCATCGTCGGCGCTTCCGTCGGATTTACACTCTCGGATGGGAGAAAGAAAGATGCCAATCTATGAATATGCCTGCGAGGAGTGTGGCAAAGAATTTGAGTTACTGGTTTCTTCCGAGCGCTCCGCAGATGATCAAACTTGCCCGCACTGTGTTTCTGACCGGTTGACTCGCAAGTTTTCGACCTTTGCCAGTCCCTCGTCTTCTACCCAAGCCTGCCCCGCCAAGGGAAGCGGTTGCGGCAAATTCACCTGAAGCTAGATTGCTTTGAGGCGGTCGCCTGATTCCCCCCAGAAATGTTAAGACCCTGCTGTCCAACCAGTTCTTGGAATCCGGTAGGTCAACTATCTCGCAAGCGATGATCGGTTAGGATGTTGGCTGATTCCCGAGACGGGAATGGTTATGATGGAACACTTGTTCCGATGACGGTATTCTTTGCCTGATCCGTCTGCGGCAAGACACAGGGGATTGCGACTTTTATCGAAGTACCGGCGCCCTCTTGCGAATCGACAACCACAGCGCCGCCGTGGTTGGCAATGATTTTTTTGCAGACGGTTAAACCAAAGCCAGTCGCTGGCTGTGAGCTCGAACACACGCTGCTCAGCGTCGTACTTGGTAGTGATGGAAATACTGCCATCCGAACGTTCGGAACCGATAGCGTCACCTGCGTTGTTGAGCAGGTTGTAGATAAGCTGTTGCATCTGCGAAGAATCTATATAAACCGGTGGCAGATTGGGATCGAGATTGGTGTCGAGCTTGATCAAGCGGAAACGGCGCTGATGCGAAGCAAAGGTCGCGATTTCGCGGATCATTTCGTTCAGATCGGCCATTTGGCGGTTTGTGACCATCTTGCCGGCATCCGACAGCGATTTGGTGAAATTCTCGAACCTGCCGAGATTTCTCTTGACGTTTTCAAGGTATTTCGCCGATTCCTCAGGAAACTGACCGTGGCTTTTCATCTCAAAGAGCTCGATGTTCGAAGCGATGATGGCGATGAAGTTGTTTAGCTCATGCGCGATTTCAGAGGACATCATACCCTGCGTGGCCACCCGTTCCAGACCGACCAGGCGATCTTTGAAATCTTCCAGTCGCGTCAAGGCACTGCGGGCTTCCTCGAAGAGAACCAGATTATCCAGCGAGATCGAGCTCATACTCAAGAGCACTGTCAGAAGCTGACGGTCGACCTCTTTGATAGTGATTTCCCGTTCGCTCTTGATGGTCAAAATCAGTTTGGAGGTTTCAGTAGCGGGCAAAGACACTGATAGGAAATGTCCCTGCTGACCGGCCAGGATATTCTTGATCGCGGAGGAGTCGGTCTCCTGAAAAAGCTGTCTGAAGAGCAGATGGGATTCCATCGAGCCGTTGTGTTGTATTTCGGTCGCAGCCAGTAATTCGGCAGACAAACAAGCTGGAAAAGATTCTTCCGCTTCGAAAAACGCCGATTGCCGAATATTGTCAGTTGACACGACTCGTAGTGTCTTCGATTTGCGGTCGTAATAGATCACCGATCCTTCTGCCAGACCCAAATGGAAGAGCACAAAGCCAAGAATCAGTTTCAACAACGAGCGACAATCGCCAACCGTGTAGAGTGCGCTGGTCAAGTCCGACAGTTGCGACAAACCTTTGGACCCGCGTTTTTCCTGAAGCTCCCGCCGTTTCTGGACTGCGGTCGTGACGGAGTGTCTGATCTCCGGTAATTCGAACGGCTTCATCACATAGTCGTAGGCGCCGGCGGCGATAGCTTTCTTGGCAGTGTCTACGTCTGCGTAGCCGGTCATAAAGATCACACCCAGCTCGGGGTCAAGTTCAATGGACTTGCGAGCGAGCGCGATTCCGTCCATATCGGGCATCCGGATATCTGTCAGCAGAAAGTCGAATTTCTCCGACTCCACCAGCCGTAACGCCTCGGCCGGGTTGGCTGTGGCGCAGACCGCGTAGCCGATCGTGGAAAGGGCATCGGTCGCGAAGTGAAGAACAATATCTTCATCGTCGACGATCAGTATCTTGACGCCGTTGGGCAGAATGTTACTCCTTGTCCACCGGCTTGCAGCGGGCTGCCATCAGCTCTTCGATTCGATGCATCAGGTTTCTCAATTCGGTGAGATCAAACGGCTTGCAGATCACGGCAATCACGCCTTCGCGACTCGCGGCATCTCCAAGCTTGTCGGGGTAACTGTCGGTCATGACGATCATCAGTTGTGGGGCTAGTTGGCGGATACGACGAGCTGTGATCAAACCATTCTGACGCGGCATATGCATGTCAGTGATGACCAGATCATATTGACTGTGTGTCACCATCTCGACAGCCTGAATACCGTCAAACGCCTTGTCTACTTGGTATCCGTCGTTGTGCAACACCTCGGCGAGCAGATCCCGCATAATCTCGGTGTCGTCAACGACCAGTATCCTGTTGACCAATCGCGTTTTCATCCGGCTGCCATTGCGCGCGTGACGGAATCGCGGATTTGCGCAATCGAGAACGGTTTCTTAAGGAAATCCGCAGCTCCGGCGCGGATACAGTCAGAGGCCGTTTCCAATGAGGCATATCCGGTTATCACGATCACCCTTATGTCGTGGTTCAGTTCTTTCGCTCGCCGCAGCAATTCGAGTCCATCCATCTGCGGCATCTTTAGATCAGTGATGACCACGGAAATATCGTTTCCTTGCAGCACGACTAGGGCTTCTTCGCCGTCTTTTGCGCTCAGAGGCTCATAGGGCGCAAAAACTTCCAAGAGAAACTCCCTCATCACCTCTTCGTCATCAACAATCAATATTTTTCCGTTATCTGTCATACCCAGCGTTACCCTGTCAGTCGCATGGCCTAGCCAGTTTGTGATTTAGGCGGTGATTTCGACCTTCTCTCTTACAATCGGTAAAACGACCGTAAAAGTTGAGCCGACGCCGATAATTGATTCAGCTTTAATGTCACCGCCATGATCGCGGATAATTCCGTATGAAACCGCCAGTCCCAGACCGGTGCCTTCACCAACCTTTTTCGTCGTGAAAAAAGGTTCAAAGATTTTGCTGAGGTTCTCCTTGGGAATGCCGCTACCGGAGTCCTTAAACATAATGGCAACAGCACCGCCGAACTCACCAACCGGCGGTTCAAGCGATGTATGAACTACCAACTCGCCTCCTTCCGGCATCGACTGCATGCTGTTGATAATAATATTGGTGAAGACCTGTTGCAGCGAGTTAGCATTGCCAACAATATGCGGCAGATCGGGTTGCAGTTGCTTATTCAAATGAATATCCTTCATGCCAAGCTGATGGGAGGTAAACAGAAAGACTTCTTCCAGCGACGCGTTGACATCAACCAGACCAAATTCTTCCTTGTTGGAGGAGCGACTGAACTTGAGCAGGTTCTTAACAATCATCTTGCAGCGCCGTGCCTGCAGTTCGATGTCGGACAGGTAGCGTGAAAATGCCCCAATCTCGGTCTCGCCCAAGCTACCCTTCTGCACTTTTTCCAGGGCGAACTGGGCGTACCCCAGGATTCCGCCTAACGGGTTATTCAATTCGTGTGCCACACCGGCGGCTAGTTGGCCGACCGCGGCCATCTTTTCCGACTGAAGTACTTGCTGCTGGGCTTCCTCAAGTTTCTGTGTCCGTTCTCGGACCATCTGTTCGAGATTCTGATTGTGCAGTTCAAGTTCTCTCTGCGTCTTCTGCACCGAGTCGCACATGGTGTTGAATGCCAGAGCGAGCCGCTCCAGTTCCTGATCCGTGGCGACATGCACGCGCTGCGAAAGATCACCAGAGGCAATTCTTTCGGTCGCCTCTACCAAAGCGTTAATCGGACTAGCGATCATCTTGACCAAAGTTACCGACAGCAGGATTCCAAGCATGACCAACAGAAGAGTGAAGAGAACAATCATCTGCTTTGTCTCCTCGATCTTGGCCAGCGTTTCCTGCAAACCCAACCCCATGTGGACATAACCGATGATTACTTTGTTCTTATTTGTCTTGTCGCCTCGAGGGGCAGTTGAACCGAGTTCCTCCTTAGAGACACTTGCCTGTTGCGTATACACGGGGCTGAGAAACTCAACGTAGTCTTTGCCGTCCGGCATACGGCATTTCCACGAGAGGACTTCTTGTCCTTCCATATTGATTGGCTTGTGGAAGTCGATGTCTTCACCCTTGACACAGATGCCGATCGTGTCGATGTCTGAACGAACGCTGCGGACGAGTAGGAGGCCGTCCTTAGTATAGATTTCCGCAAAAAGAACATCGTTATCGCTTAGGAGTCCGGCAACCAATCCATCAAGTTCGGCAGCATTCTCCAACATCACCCCGAATTCGGCGTTGTAGGCCAGGTTACGTGCGAGCGAAGTTCCGCGCCGCTGTAATCCTTCTATCGCTGCGTCAGAGAACTGCCCGGCCATGAATATCGACAGGAGCACCGAGCTGGCAAGCAGCAGCAGACTGACTCCGAGAATCAGCCGCCATTTCAGACCGAGCGATGCAGCAAAACGCTTGAGATCCATCAGTAGGTCTCCTTAGCGACGCTCACCAATTCCGGGGGCAGGTTGATGTTGAGCAATTTGCTGGTCTTCAGATTTAGGTACAGGTAGTTCACTTCGGACACAGTGGGTTTAGTCGTGGCGGGATTAGAACCTTTAAGTACGCGGAGAGCGATTTCGGCAGCCTGAATACCCACGTATTTGTAATCCGCCTCGAGACATAAGAGCGCGCCACTTTCGACGAAAGTCTGATTGAACCCCATCACGGGTATGCGGTTGCGCAATGTTTCCAAAAGCGTATAGCGAATAAACTGGGGCGTCGACAACTCCTCGTCAGCCACTGTCCATATACCGTCTACGGATCGGCACAGACTGTCAATCGCCTCCGGAAGCTGCTTTGCAGCGGTGAGTTCATAGGAAATCATCTTGATCCCTAAACTCGCGGCAGCCTTCTTTGCTTCTTCGACTATGCGGCAGGTCCGCTTGCTACAGATCACCCCGATTTTTTTCAGGTCGGGGAAAATCGATTGGAATTTCTGTAGCTGCAGTTCAACCG
>JAPLUP010000594.1 GCA_026397575.1 Candidatus Zixiibacteriota bacterium | reverse complement strand
AGCCTCAAGGAACGATTGCGCAATATCAGCCCGGAGGATTTCGGCAGGTATTCTCTATAGCCGCACGTTCCTCGCCTTCGCACCTGCAGTTGGCGAACCAACTTTGAGGAAAACCGGTGATGGCATTGGCGGGCCGGTAATACGACAAACGTTCACGATTGGCGGATCCGTTAGCTATGCTGCCCGAAACTCTGACAACAAAGTATGAACAGCTCAAAGCGATTCTGTCGTCGTATCGGAGAGCGATTATCGCTTTCTCCGGCGGACTAGACTCATCGTTCTTACTGTTCGCGACAGTTAAAACGCTTGGCAAAGAGAATACTGTGGCGGCAATCGGCGTATCCGAATCACTGGCACGTTCGGAGTACGAACTTGCGTGCAAGTTTGCCGCCGAGTTGGGTCTTCCCGAGGATCGCATAATCAAGATTGAGACGAGAGAACTCGAAAATCCCGGCTACGTGAGAAATTCCCCCGATCGCTGTTTTTTCTGCAAATCGGAACTGTTCCAGAGGCTCGCTGAACTTGCGGAGAGATCACGGCATGAGATCGTATGCGATGGCACGAATGCGTCCGATATCGGCGATCACCGTCCGGGAATGACGGCCGCCAAAGAGAAGAAAGTGAAATCACCACTGCTTGAGGCCGGGCTGACCAAAGAGGAGATTCGTCAATTGGCGAAGAGCTTCGGGCTGGCGGTCTGGGACAAACCGCAGTCTGCTTGTCTGGCATCGCGCATACCGTACGGTTCTCAGGTGACAAGGGATAAACTCAAGCAGATTGAACAGGCCGAAGAATTTCTGCGTTCACTCGGCTTTCGGCAATTGCGCGTGCGGCATCATGACACAGTGGCGCGCATCGAGCTACCGTCGGAAGACATGCAGAAGGTATTGAACAACGGGACCGGCGACCGAATCGTCGAGCGGTTTCGAGAGATCGGATTCTTCTTTACCACGATCGACCTTGGCGGATTCAAATCGGGAAGCATGAACGTAATGTTGAAAGGCGAAAATCATGACTGATCAGCTTAAACCGAACGTCGCGATGAAGATGGTAGTTAACGGCAAGGAGCATATTATCACTTTCGAAGAACTAACTCTTTCCAACAATCTGGCGCAGGAAGCACTGGTCAGCTTGCTTATCAAGAAGCAGTTGATCGGTGGGCAGGAGTTGCTCGACGAAATCAGTCTCATCCGCAAGGAGCGCTATCATACGGAACCGGAGCAGTAGTCTGACGACAAACATGGCTGATCAGTCTCCACAAAATCCCGAAGCGACCACAAGCGCACCAGTGACCGAGCCACTGCTGTTAAGTTGGTCTACTCATCCCGCCAAAGCGCGACCGCTGGTCACAACTCTTGTCATTCTGTTTCTAATCGTATTGGCTGTATTGGTCTATCTGCTCACCTACTCGGCCATCTTTACGGTAATCGCCGCCCTCATCCTGTATGGTTCGCTGACACAATACTTTACCAAGACCACGTACGAGTTTACAGACATAAAAGTGCGCGTCAAGTACGTGGTCAACAAGATCGAAAAAGACTGGGCGCAGTATCGTTCGTACTATGTTGACAAGAACGGCGTGCTGTTATCACCGTTCGCCGGTCCGTCACGGCTGGAGAATTTTCGAGGGCTATTTATCCGTTTCGCAAGCAACAAAGATCAGGTCATGGAAGTTGTCCGACAGAAAATCAACTACGTCCCCGACAAGGATTGACAGTTTTCGAGGTTAGACGCGCATTATGGGATTTTTTCCACTTCACTCCGCCGACGACAAAAACGCGGCCGACAAATACACCGACGACGAGAAGGCACTGCTCGACAAATTAGCGAAGAAGGTCGTGCACTGGAAAATGACGGCGCCGGCGATTATGGCTCTGGAATCGGTCAAACCACTCAATTATATCGGTTCGCAGACAATGGTTTTCTTCGAGCCGATCATTCAGACTATTTTCAACCTCAAGGATTACGACACCATACGGCAGATGCTCGAACGTCGCCAGACGATTGAGATGCTCCTGCTGCGCATCGAGTTTTTCGATGCCATCGCGAGACGCAAAGAGAAGCTGTTCAACAGGCTGAAAAAAGAATACCTCAAGACGCAGACGACCGGGTTCCGTTTCAAATCCGCACTGGTCGGTTTTAGTGTCCCCAAGCATTTGGAAGCCGACTGGAAGGCGAAACTGGATGCGATTGATGCGGAGACGTCTGAGTCCCAGCAAACCGGCGGCGCACAAAAATCTGATGCAGGCACAGGCACATCTTCGTAAGTGAATCAGGGTCAGAAAGTGTGTGAGCCAGGCGCTATGTGACAGGCAGCACCAATATCGGCACATGCGTGGCGGCAACGATTCGCTCGGCGCCACTTCCCTTGATGTGCTCCAGCAGATGATCGCGTCCGGTTGTAGTCAGGATGATCAAATCGCAGTGGAGCTGTTCAGCAACCTCAAGGATTTCTTTGTGCGGGTCGCCTTCGCGGATCAACATCTCATGCGGAATATTTTCACCACCGGCTTTCGCCAACTCGGTTTCCATGATCGTTCGAGCCGCAACCGCCGTGTCGCGTTCATCCTTGAGAAATTCAGCCGCCGATACGCGCAGCATCACCATTTCTTCCTTCCGCATAAACTCCGGGCGCACGTTCAGTAGTACCAGTTCGGCGCCGCACAGCCGCGCCAGTTCGACACCTTTGGCAACCGCTGCAAGCGACCGCTCGCTGAGATCGGTAGGACATAGGATTTTCTTGAACATCTCGTTCTCCCGCGTCAGAAGACATAAGAGATAATACTAATCATGACAAAAATCGGAATCAGAATTCCGACCGACCAGATCATGTAGCCCAAAAAACTCGGCATAGCGATTTTGGATTCCTCCGCAATTGATCGCACCATGAAGTTGGGCGCGTTGCCAATGTAAGTCATGGCCCCCATAAACACCGAACCAATTGAGATTGCGGTCAGGTCGCAGACAAACTGCGCTGCAGCAGGATGATGCAACTGCCCGTTCAGAATTGCCGTGACATCGCTCGAATTGATCCCGAGATTGCCGAGCGCAAGATTGAAGAATGTCAAGTAGGTCGGTGCGTTATCCAAAAAGGACGACAGTCCACCCGTCGCCCAGAAAAAGCGCGCCGGAGTGTTGACCATATTAATCAGAAATGCTGCCGCTCCATTCGGTCCGGCACGCAGAATTAATAACGGCGCAACGATCGTGATAAAGATGCCAAAAAACAGAATGGCGACCTCGCGTATCGGCGCCCAGCTAAAATCGTTGGCAGCGCGGTGTTCCGTCTTTGTAGTAGCAAGACTGACAAGAGCAAAAGCCACAATCAAGATATCGCGTAAGGTTGACTGATAAGTGAAATGAATGCCGAACAGCGAATAGCTCCCCAAATCCAAGCTGCCGGACATCAACACGGCGCCAACTACTCCCAACAACAAAAGGAAATTGTGCCAGCCGTAGACTGACAGTTTCTCTTGTCCTGCAACATCTGGTTGTGGTTTGAATTCCTCTTTGCGCGCGAGAATCGTGTCGAGGACATAATAGATCACCAACAGCGGCAAGGCAGCCATCAACATCTGCGGCCATAGATGCAATGTCCAGAAGAACGGCACACCTCTGAGAAAGCCAAGGAATAGCGGCGGATCACCCAACGGTGTCAGAGTACCGCCGATATTGGCAACCAGGAAAATGAAGAAAACGATAGTGTGCACTTTGTAGCGGCGTGCTTTGTTGGCGCGAATCACCGGCCGAATCAACAACATCGCCGCGCCCGTCGTCCCCATCCAGGAGGCCAGAACAGTGCCGATCAATAGCATGGACGTATTGGCCAACGGTTTGCCGACCAGCGTCCCCTTGAGATAAATGCCACCTGACACGATGAACAGCCCGCCGATCAGAATAAGAAACGGGATATAATCGGCAAACACGATATGCGAAAGTTGGTAGACCGCCTCTCCTCGATAGGCAATCACAAGCGGAACCGCCAGCACCAACGACCACGCGATTGATATTTTGGGAAAATGGTGATGCCAGAACACCGGCGCTATCATCGGGATGATCGCGATTGACAACAAGATGCCGACAAACGGCAGGCCACTCCAAAGCGGTAACTGCCGACCCAAGGCTTCGTGATCAGGTACCACAACTTTTTCTACCTGCGGTCGAGTCTTGGCAGTGGGTGATAATTTTGCCAGAACCGTCGACGAGGAGAGGCAGAGTAGCACGCAACACAGCA
>JAPLUP010000222.1 GCA_026397575.1 Candidatus Zixiibacteriota bacterium | reverse complement strand
CATTATCAATCTGATGAACACCGACCAAAGAACTGGAGAGACCAGAACCCAGCGGCGTACCTGAAACGTCGAAGCGCATTAAACCGTTGCTGTACGAATATCGCTTCCTCGGCTGCGGGGGCTGGGTAATCGTCGTATGGCGTTCTTTGCAGACCTCGCGAAACATCTCATAAAGTTGCGGACGCCGTTCGCCTGTCACCAATGGTACGCCCGACTTGATGATCCCCGCTTTTTCCACGGCGATCTTCTCCAGTGTGCTACCCAGTATCTTGGTATGATCAAAATCAATGTGGGTGATCACCGAAAGCCTCGGTCTCAGGATATTGGTCGCATCCAGACGTCCGCCCAGACCAACCTCGACGACCGCCACGTCGACACCCATTTTGCGAAAATACCAGAACGCCAGCGCCGTGGAAATTTCGAAGAACGTGATACGAGCGTCGACAATAAACTGGCGATGCTTTCCGACAAATTCCGCAATCGATCTCTTGTCAATAGCCCCTTGCACGGTGCGCACTCGCTCGCGATAGTCCACCAGATGCGGCGAAGTAAATACGCCCGCGTTGTAACCATGCGCCTTCAGAATCGAGAACAGCATGGAGCAGACCGAACCTTTGCCGTTCGTGCCGGCGACATGAATCGACTGGAAACTGTTCTGCGGATTACCAAGATGGTCTAAAAAACGGGTGATGTTGTCCAGCCCCATCTTGATGCCGAACAGTTCGACGTCTGAAAATCATCCGGCAGCTTCTGCCCGATCGTCTGCTCGATGACACGCCTTCCGGCGAAACCGAGCAGCGCACCCGGCTCGGCAATGATCACGTCACCCAGCGATGCGTAACTGGCCATCACGCCGGCCGTCGTCGGATTCGTCAGAATTGAAACATAGGGTGCTTTCGTTTGCGCCAGTCGCGCCAACAGCGCGGATGTCTTCGCCATTTGCAGAAGCGACAAAATCCCCTCTTGCATCCGCGCCCCCCCGGAACAGGAGACGATCACCAGCGGAATCAGACGGTCAATCGCACGCTCGATAGCGCGGCTGACCTTCTCACCAACGACGCTTCCCATACTCCCACCGATAAATGAAAAATCCATCACCGCAAACGACACTTGCCTGCCATCCATCGTGGCGATACCACAGATCACCGCATCGTTCTTCATGGTTTTTCGACGCGCGTCGGCGATGCGGTCAAGGTACTTCTTGGAGTCACGGAAGCCCAGTGGGTCAAGCGACACCAATCCGGCATCGTATTCCTGAAAGCTACCTTCATCCAGCAGGATAGCCATATAATCTTCGGGACGGATGCGAAAATGGTAGGAGCACTTGCCGCAAACCCATAGCGATTTCTCCAACTCTCTGACATAAATGATTTCGCCGCACGAATTGCATTTCGTCCAAAGTCCGTCGGGGATCTCCTTGCGCTCGGTCGGTGGCGGCTGCGGTTTGCGTCTAAACCATTCCATGGTCACTTACCTATTGTCATTTGCATCGTAAACGCATCATCCGGGGGATTGACATAGAAGCCTTTGCGCCGTGTTATTACCGCGAATCCATACTTCTCGTAAAAGCGGATTGCTTTCTCATTGGCCATACGTACATCAAGCACCATCTGACTGATTCCACTGGTCAGAAGTCTCCGCCGCAAATCATCCAACAACACTCTCCCCAGCCCCTGCGATCGGCACTGCCGGTCAACCGCAATATTGGCAATATATCCGTAATCGTCAAGCGCAATACAGCAGAGATAGCCGGCACAATGCCCCAGTTTGTGTATCGCCAACGCCATTACGTGTGGACTGTCAATGTCCGAACGAAAGCTGTCCCGGTCCCAGGCATCGCTAAATGCCTCCCGCTCAATGGCCAGCACCTCGTCGAGGTCCGCGTAGGTCATCTCGACTATCTGCCCATCCGCCGCTGCCGCATCGCGGCGCTGTTCCGGCTGCGATTTGAGCAGGTAGTTGACATCAAGATCGGCCGGATCAAGTCGATTCCACAACTGAAAGTCTCGCGCAAAAATCCGCGCCAGCTCACCTCCATTGTAAGACGAAGGAGAAGCTACGGCAAGCTCTCTGCCGATGCCGGTCGCAGCCTTGCCCAGACGTTCGACGCCGGGACCAGCAAACAACGAGTCCGCATAGCCGGCAATCAGTTTCTTAATATCGTGGATCGCGATGTCGCGACCGTTCTCGGAAACGTAGAACTGATCTGCACGACAATGAATGACGATCACCGGTTTCTGCCCCTGCTCGACAAAGAACATCCGCTCCAACATCGGGTTGGCGCCTGTGATAATCTGCTTCTGCCAAGCTTGCGCCAGACCTAATACCGTCGCCATTCCCACACGCAATCCCGTAAATGACCCCGGTCCTCCGGCAACCGCCAGATAATCGAGTTGCAATGGCGCAATATCGGCTTCCTTTAGCACCCCCTGAATGGCGCTGATCATCTTCTCCGCGTGGGTGCGGTCGGCGGCGCCGTCGTAGCTTGCCAATGCGTGCTGTTCATCAGCGACGCCGATCTTCAGTCGGTCGCTTGAGCTGTCAACGGCCAATAGTAGCATGTTCGATTTCCTCAATCACAATTTCCCGGCTTTCTTCGCCGACCATTGTGAAGCTGATGCGAATGTAGCCTATCGGCAACAGATGCTCACACTTTTCTCCCCACTCGACCAGCACGATGCCGTCGGATTCAAGATACTCCTCAAACCCGAGATCAAGCAACTCCGCGTCCCCCTGAATACGGTAGAGATCAAGATGATAGATCGGCGGTATCGTCGGATAGACATTGACGAGTGAAAACGTCGGGGAGGTTGCCAACACTGTCTTGTCGAAGTAGCTCACAACCCCGCGGGTAAACAACGTCTTGCCCGCGCCGAGATCGCCAAACAACAGA
>JAPLUP010000663.1 GCA_026397575.1 Candidatus Zixiibacteriota bacterium | reverse complement strand
TGCATTGCCATGGTGATCGTCTGGAATGACCTTGCCGGCGGCGACAAGGAATATGCCGCGGGACTGGTGGCCTTCAACAGCGTCTTTCAGGTTTTTTTCTACAGCGTCTATGCCTACATCTTCATTACCGTGCTGCCGCCGTTTTTTGGCCTGAAGGGGAGCATCGTCGAAGTCAGCATGGCGCAAATCGCCAAGAGTGTTTTTGTCTATCTCGGGATTCCCTTCCTGGCGGGTATGCTGACACGGTTTGTGCTGATCAAAGCGAAGGGAAAGCCATGGTACGAGCGATCATTCATTCCGCGGATCAGTCCGATTACGTTGATATCGCTGCTGTTCACGATTCTGGTGATGTTCAGTCTTAAAGGTAACATGATCGTGCAGATTCCGCTCGACGTGCTGCGAATCGCCGTGCCACTCTTGATCTACTTCGTCGTGATGTTCCTCGTGAGCTTCTGGATGAGCTATAAGATCAAGGCCGACTATCCCCGTTCAGCCACGCTTTCGTTTACCGCTGCCAGCAATAATTTCGAATTGGCGATTGCCGTGGCGGTGGCGGTGTTTGGCATCAATTCGGGAGTTGCGTTTGCGGCGGTAATCGGGCCGCTGGTAGAGGTGCCGGTGTTAATTGGGCTGGTGAATGTTTCTCTTTATTTCCAGCGCCGGTACTTCACGATTCAGGCTGGGTGTCGCTAACTAACAGATTAGCAGCAAGTTACGTCAGGGCCTTAACTTCATCAACGTAAAGTAGAAAAGTCAAAAAAAGGACTTGATTTGTTTGGCGATTTGGCGATATTGCCAAATAGGAGACACTGACTACAGAGCCAAATGGATACTAAGACACAAAACCGTCTTGACGCCAAAGCGCGAATCATCAAGGCGATGGCGCATCCGACCCGCCTCTTTATAGTCGAAACCCTTGCCAAACATGAACACTGTGTATGCGAATTGACTGCCATGATTGGCGCTGACGTCTCGACCGTTTCCAAACATCTATCTATCCTCCGGGGAGCAGGCATCATTGACGATGAAAAGCGCGGCTCATTGGTGTATTATCAACTCAAAATGCCCTGTGTATTAGGTTTCTTTTCCTGTGTGGACACGGTGATCAAGGCCAACGCCCAAGGACAATTGAAATGCATCCGGTGAAAATCGCGGCAATGAATGTAGCACTCTCCTTCAAGCGGAAGTTCTTTGATGCTCAGGCGGAGCGGGTGAGATAAGCAATGCTGGCAAATTTAGCGTCATATCTCGTTTTCACGGTTCTGGGATTGGCTAAGGGAAGTCGTCTGGGCGAAGCAGCGAACTTCTTCGTCTATGACACGATCAAGATTTTTCTCCTGCTGATCACGATCATCTTCTGTGTGGCGGTGATTCGTTCCTATTTCCCTCCCGAAGAGACCAAACGCTTCCTTTCGCGTGGCAAAGAGTATGTCGGTAACGTACTTGCGGCATTGCTCGGCATCGTCACGCCGTTTTGTTCTTGTTCGGCGGTGCCGCTGTTTATCGGGTTTGTCGAGTCGGGTGTGCCACTCGGTGTCACGTTTTCCTTTCTGGTGTCTTCACCGATGGTCAACGAGATCGCACTGATCATGTTGTGGGGACTGTTCGGTTGGAAAATTGCGCTGATCTATATTGGCAGCGGCGTCATGATCGCCATCATCTCGGGGATTGTCATCGGCAAGCTGCGTCTGGAACGATTCGTGCAGGATTATGTCTATACGATCAAAATGGGGGAGACCGCCGCGACTGAACAAACCTTCCGCGAGAGACTCAAGAATGCTCGCAACTACACGGTTCCGCTGCTCAAGAAAATCTGGCCTTACGTGATTGCCGGTATCGGTATCGGTGCCTTCATCCACGGCTATGCTCCGGAGGGGTTTTTGGTCAAGTACGCCGGACCGCAAAATCCCTTTGCCGTACCATTAGCCGTATTGGTTGGCGTGCCGTTGTACAGCAACGCCGCCGGTGTGATTCCGATTACGCAGGCACTGATGGAAAAGGGGATGGCGACGGGCACAGTCCTGGCGTTTATGATGGCGGTTACCGCGCTGTCGTTGCCGGAAGCGATCATTCTCAAAAACGTTCTCAAGCTGCGGCTGCTGATAACATTCTTCGGTATTGTAGCCGCAGCTATCACTCTCACCGGATATCTGTTTAATGCCATCCTGTGAGTTAGACGTGGGCAGTAAAGGAGATCTCATGAAGATTGAAGTACTGGGCACAGGTTGTTCGCGCTGCAAACAACTGCATGAAAACACCATGCAGGCGGTGATTGCCGCTGATGTCGAAGCTGACGTGTCCAAAGTGGAGGACATCACAGAGATCATGCGTTATGGCGTGATGTCGACTCCGGCGCTGGTGATCGATGGCGTCGTTAAGACGGTCGGCAAGGTGCCGTCCGTAGATGAGATCAAGAAACTCCTAAAATAGGTACGGGCCTCCGGAGTGGCATTTGTTAGTATGTAGAAAAACCCGACATCAATTGATGAGAAAATTTGCAGGAACACGAAGCATAGAGAGCAACTATGAACACAAAGAAGCTTACCACCGTTGTCTTGATCGTCTTCATTCTGGCCAGTATCACGGTTCTCGCAGTGAAACAATTTTCGGCGAAAAAAGCCACGACCGCTGACGGAGCAGTTGAAGGAACCAAAATTGTCGCCTACTATTTTCACGGTACCAAACGCTGTCCAACCTGCATGAAGATTGAAAAGTACTCGCACACGGCGATCGACTCGTTCTTCGTGCAGCCACTCAAGGACGGCAAATTGGAATTCGTCACGATAAATTATGACGAGCCGCAAAATGAGCATGTTTGGAACGACTACAAACTGGCGGCGCAATCGCTGGTACTCGTGCATTACAAAGATGGTGTGCAACAGAAGTGGGAGAATCTGTCGCAGATTTGGGAACTGGTCGGCGACGAGGACCAGTTCTACACCTACGTTAAAGACGGAGTCGACCGTTTCCTGAAAGAGTTGCGATGAGCGAACTGCTGATAGCAGCTGGCACAGCGTTGTGGCTTGGCATCTTGACATCTATTAGCCCCTGCCCGCTGGCGACCAACATCGCCGCGATTTCGTTCATCGGCAGACG
>JAPLUP010000289.1:1744-2315 GCA_026397575.1 Candidatus Zixiibacteriota bacterium | reverse complement strand
GACCTTCGCTGAAGGAACGCGCGTCACCATAGACAGCCGCTACTACGATGTTTCCTCGGGTGTCGATGAAGCCCCATGACTCGTTGAGTCTCGCACACGCAAGGCCCTCGCTGAACAACTCCACAGCATCATAGACAGCAGCAATGGCCATGCTCCCTCGGACATCGATGAAACCCCACTTGCCATCGAATTCGACACGGGCAAGACCACCGATGAAGGGCCAGCGGAATCGAGAGTAACTGGAACGATCGTGTTTCCCTCGGAATCGCGGTACCCATACATGTTGTTTTTCTGATACGGTGTAGGAACTGGAGGTTTGTTCCCGGTCGTCAGTTCTTGTACGCCTTCCACGGCCGCCCCTTCACTCCCAGTCTCCGACATGGCAGAAGGCACTTCGTTACCTGACAGAGACTCCCCGTCCGACCTCCCTGTTTCGTCGGGGAATGTGCCGACTTTGTTCATGTCGGCTTCGGTTCTACGTTCGGGGTGAGTCAGCGACATTGGATGATTTTCCGAAGGACCGATATCCGTGACAAGAGGGTATCCACAATCGGGACAGGCAATCGTGCCT
>JAPLUP010000289.1:0-1733 GCA_026397575.1 Candidatus Zixiibacteriota bacterium | reverse complement strand
AGACGTACCAGCTTCCCGCAGTCTGGGCACTTCACCAGTGTGTCTATCTGGAAACCGCAGTGAGGACAGATATGTGCTTTGTCACTGACTTTCGCATTGCACTCAGGACAAGAAATCAGCATAGCCCCTCTCCCTCAGATTCGTCAGCGCTCAGATCGACCACTTGGTTCGCTCCAAGCAGACAACACTCTCGATCTTATTGTTATTATCATCGTTCCATGGAACGGAGTCAACACTCTGTATCGATTCATGAGCAATGTACCTGAAGAAAGGTCCCGTTGTGTATTGGCAGGTTGGTGCGACCCGTGGGAGTAGGACACCGTTGACGCTGCTGTTCTTCTTGACGGACCGTTCCAGAATCTGGCACGCGGGTATCCCCTCTCACTTTCATGCCATGTCAGAAACGCCGAGACAAATGCCGCGAAATCGTCCCGAATTCTAGATAATATCGTACGGATTGTCAGTAGGTCGAAATAATCTGAGGCGTAAGCCCTAAAGAGAGGAAAGAAGGATGAAGAAAAGAGGCATCAAGGATGAAGAAAGGAATGATGAATGCGGAGCGAAAGGGGCAAGCGAGATAGAGATTTCGGTGCTGGTCCCTTATCGGAAGGGTGAGAAATGGGGATTCTACGACCTTTGCTGCACCTGCTATCGAAAGCCCCGTCTGACGCACTTGTGGGCGAATCAACGCGGACATCTCCCCAAGACTGATACCCGCGGAGGTGCCATGTTGCACCCGAGGAGTAGCCACGTGCAATTGTTGCCACGGGAAATTGCCGACATGCTCCCGCCGCTCTATGCGATGGAGAGTACCCCCGAATCGGACCATGTGATTTACGTCAAGTTCTTCGATCCCCGGAGTCAATGGACTTGGTACGCCTGTGAATACGACCCGAAGGAACGGCTGTGTTTCGGCTACGTTGTTGGATATGAGAAGGAGTGGGGCTACTTCTCCCTAGATGAGTTCGAGTCGCTAAAGATGCCCGATGGCATCACTTCGAGAATCGAGCGGGACCTGCAGTTCACCCCGATCCTATTCAAGAACCTCCACATCTGAATCGTCCTGTCGGAGGATCCATCTCCGAGAATCCCCTTGCCGAAGATGTCAAGCACGGGAAATTCAGGGAGGTGTGCAGTGGTGAATGTTCCTGGCCGGCATGAATGCTCACGCTTGGGGGGAGAAACTACCCATTACCAGGATTTGGGTTATACTAAGATTAGCGAACTAATGGTGTCAGAGTTTTGGGCGCAAGCCTAGAAGAAGGAAGAGGATAAAGAGATGAACGAGAAGAACACGAAGTGCAACTCAGTTTCACCGAGTGACCAGTTCAGCGCGCTGAACTGGCTCACCAAAGGCATGGTACTTGACTGTCAAGGTCGTCACGATGAGGCCCAGATCCGCTATCGGAAAGCCCTGGAACTTGATCCATATGAAAAGGGAATCTGGGACCGCAAGGGGAGGAGTCTCACATGGCTGGGCCGCTACGAAGAGGCCCTAGGTTGCTTCGACAGAGCAATAGAGTTGGGCGCGCGAGATGCAGACATATGGGTCGGCAGAGGCATTAGCCTCCACGCCTTGGGTCGCAATGATGAGGCCATGGCTTGTTTCGGCGAAGCCTTGGAGCGCAATGCCGGGTGCGAAATGGCCTGGTACCACAAAGCTATAGTGGAAGAGGAACTGAACTTACGGGAGGAAGCAGTGCGCTCCTACCGGCAGGTTCTGGCGCTCGGCT
>JAPLUP010000180.1 GCA_026397575.1 Candidatus Zixiibacteriota bacterium | reverse complement strand
CCTAGTGCGATACGAATGGTGATTGCCTGTTTGGGAACATTAACACATGTCAATTTAGCTTCTGAAGTCAAGCCTTTTTGCAGCGCTTTTTCTTTCTTAACGTTAACGCCGATTTCGCGAAATGAATGTAACAGATTAATTCTTGCCAAATCGTGATAACAGAGCTTTATTTGATTCGTGAAAGTCGGGCGGTTGTGAGCAGGGCCACGGATGGCGTAGCAAGCGCAGGTAAGCGATACTGTCAATGGACACTTAGCTACGGGAATCGATGATGGAAGAAAAAATTCTGGAAATAGTGTTTTACCTGGTAGAACACGTCCGCAGTCACAACGGACAAATCGGGCCGTTTCGCTCCATCTCCAAAGATCTGAAGAGCCGTGGTTTCACCGATTCGGAAATTTCGTCGGCCTACAGTTGGTTTCTGGAGGAGTTGCAGAAAGAGGGGGGACGGATTCAGCCGATCGAGAAATCGCCGGTCTCAGTGCGCGTGCTCAGTTCCCAGGAAATGCAGCATTTTACTCCGGACGCCGCCGGCCTGTTGTTGCAGCTTCTGCGCTTCCGGTTAGTTACGCCCGCGCAGTTCGAGCGGATCGTCGACAAGTCGATGATGCTGGGGGGTGAAGTAATTGATTTGCCCGTCATGAAAGTTATCGCGGCTCGTTACGTATTCTCCTCAGGCGCTACCGTCGACCTGAACTGGTTTAACGTAGACGGCAACGAAGCGATTAACTGATCGCAGAATTGATCATGCGACTACAAGATAAGAAAATATTGCTGGGGATTAGTGGCTGCATAGCTGCCTACAAGTCCTGCTTCCTTGTGCGCCTGCTTAAGAAGGAGGGCGCCGACGTCAAAGTCGTGCTTACCCAATCGGCGACCCAGTTTGTCACCAAAACGACTCTCGAGACTCTATCCAATAATCTCGTGGCGCTCGAAATGTTTCCCGAAGACCGCTTTGTCTCAACCCATCACATCTCGTACGCCGAATGGGCAGACCTGATTGTGCTGGCGCCGGCGACCGGCAATCTAATCGGCAAAATCGCAGGCGGCATCGCCGACGATCTGCTGACGACAATCGTGATGGCCAAGCGCTGTCCGGTCATGATCGCGCCGGCCATGAACAGCGAGATGTATTTGAATCCGATTGTTCAGGAAAACATATCCGTATTGCGCGAGCTTGGCTACCTGCTCCTTTCACCGGGTTCCGGCGAACTCGCCTGCGAGACGGTAGGCATCGGGCGGCTTGAGGAACCAGAGATTATCCTGAAGAGAATCATCGCCCACTTCCAGACCAGCCAGAGTCTGGCGGGACAGCGCCTAGTGGTTACCGCAGGTCCGACGCGCGAGAAAATTGATCCCGTCAGATATATCTCCAATTTCTCTTCGGGCAAGATGGGCTATGCCATCGCCGCCGAAGCTGCAGCGCGGGGTGCGAAAGTTATATTGATCTCGGGACCAACTGCGCTTCCGACACCGACCGGAGTTGCGCGTATAAACATCGAGTCGGCAGAGGAATTACAGCGGCAAGTACAGAAGCACGCCGGAAAGAAAGACATCTTGATTATGGCTGCGGCGGTAGCCGACTATAAGCCGGCGAAAATGTCGAAGACCAAGATTCCGCACGGCGCTTTGTCTCAAATTGAGCTGAAAGCAAACCCCGATGTCTTGGCGGAACTGGGCAAATCCAAATCGCGACCCAAGTACGTCGTCGGCTTTGCTCTGGAAGTCGGTTCGGATGGCAAGAACGCGGTCCGCAAGCTCAGGGAGAAGAACCTCGACATGATCGCGATGAATGATCCGACGCAACCCGGCATTGGTTTCGGAGGGGATTACAACCAGGTAACAATCTTTACCACCAAGGGAAAACCGATAGAGCTTGAGACAATGCCCAAATCGGAACTGGCGAAGGTCATCCTCGATATGATCGCAGGTAAGCTGTCGCGAAAGCAAGCATGACATCCCGCAAACCGATAGTCGATATTTTCTCTCAGGTAATAGAACAGCAGCGCGAGTTGGGACTTGGCGAACTGCGACTTGATCGAGATGCTGTTGCCACACTCATGCCAGCAGAGCCGAGCAAAAAACCATCACGCGATTCTGCGGCGCCGACCAAAACACTGGCCGATTATTGCGAGCAGATCTGCAATTGCACCAAGTGCCGACTGCATGAGGGGCGGAACAAGTTTGTCTTCGGAGTCGGCAATCCTGCGGCTGATGTGATGTTTGTCGGCGAAGGACCGGGGCATGATGAGGATATAAAGGGCGAACCATTTGTCGGGCGCGCCGGGCAATTGTTGGACAAGATTTTGGCAGCAATCAAGTTCGACCGCAAACAGATTTACATCGCCAACATTGTCAAATGCCGTCCCCCAAACAATCGCGATCCACAACCGGATGAGATGGCTGAGTGTCTGCCGTATCTGAAACAACAGATCGAGATCATCAATCCGCGGTTTATCTGTTGCCTAGGTCGTGTAGCCGCACAGGCGCTGCTCGGAGTCACGACGCCGCTTGGCAAGATGCGTGGACGCTTTATGGATTTTGAAGGGCGCAAACTGATGGTTACCTATCACCCGGCGGCGTTGCTGCGTTTTCCGCAATACAAGCGCGACACTTGGGAAGATGTCCAGATGTTGCGCAAGGCATATGACGAGTGGCTGGTATCCTGAGTTTGTCCACATGTGGACAACCCATTTTCCGTCCCTGTGAATATCCTGACAAGTCCAATACCGACTACGATCATCACCTCGGAGTGCGAGTCATAGTTGTCATTTGTCCACACGCAGAATGTTCATAAGTCCGTCAGAATCCCATAGCAGCAAACTCGGAATCGCATTATCTTCGGAGTGTCTTTCGGGTCAAGTTCGGATGCTATCCGGGGCTTTTAACAACAAGTGTAGAGTATGGACGAGACATTAGCTGACAGGACGCCACCACAGGATCGACAGGCAGAAGTGTCGTTGTTGGGTGCGCTCCTAATCGACAATTCCTATATCCCCAATGTCTGCACGATAATCAATAGTGAAGATTTCTACGATCGGCGCCACCGCATAGTGTTCGAAGCCATCGTTGCGCTTTTTGAACAGAACATTCCCGCAGATTTGGTGACTGTTACCGACAAACTGATCACGCTGTCGCAACTTGACAATATCGGTGGTCGAGCATACCTGATCGAGTTGACCGATGACGTCTATTCCGCCGCCAATTGCGAGCGCTACGCCGAAATCACCAAGGAGAAATCGATCCTGCGGCGTCTGATGGGTCTGGCGTCCAACATCTACAGCAAGGCGCAGCGGCAAGAGGGAGAGGTCAAAGAGCTGCTGAACGAAGTGGAAAGCCGAATCTTCGAGATATCCTCACGCCGTTCCGACAAAGGATACCAGCAAATCAAGGATTTGCTGCCGGCAACATTCAGCAGGATGGAAGAACTGGAGAAGCTCAAAGGTCAGGTAACCGGCCTGGCCACAGGACTGACTGATTTGGATGTGTTGACCGCCGGTATGCATGGTGGCGAGTTCATTGTGGTAGCCGGCCGTCCCGGTATGGGTAAGACGGCGTTTGCGCTGCGAATTGTCGAAAACGTGGCGGTCGAGCAAGCAAAGCCTGTCGTGATCTTCTCATTGGAAATGTCCTCCGAGCAGATTGTGCAGCGTTTACTTGCCTCCCGGGCGCGCGTCGACTCTCATCGCCTCCGTACCGGTCGCCTGCGTGACCACGAATGGACGAATCTCAACATTGCTGCCGGACCACTGGCGGAATCACCGATTTATATGGATGACTCCGCCACAATGACCGTCTGGGATCTTCGCACCAAGGCACGGTTGCTAAAGAGCCAATTTGACATCGGCCTGGTTGTTGTCGACTATTTGCAACTGATGGATGCCGGTGGACGAATGGAGAATCGTCAACAGGAAATCTCGCTAATCAGCCGGTCTCTCAAAGGTCTGGCGAAGGAATTGAATATCCCGGTGATCGCCTGCAGCCAGTTGTCGCGACAGGTCGAAACCCGCGGTGGTGAAAAGCGACCGATTCTGGCCGACTTGCGCGAATCGGGCGCTATCGAGCAGGACGCCGACGTTGTGATGTTTGTTTATCGGCCGTCAGCTTACAAACTGAGCGAAGAGGAGCGCGAGCAATTGAAAGGCACCGACGAGGAGAAACTTGCGGAGATCATCGTAGCCAAACAACGTAATGGTCCTACCGGTACTATCAGGCTGACGTTTATCGACGAGTACATCAGATTCGAGAACCGTGACGCGGTTCGCACAGACTCTGCTTATCCCAACGTGCCCTTCTAATGGCGCCGCAATGAACACGAAGTCAAACGACAAAACCATATATGTGTGCTCAGCTTGTGGTCGAAGCTTTTCTCGCTGGATAGGCAAATGCCCTGATTGCGGCGAGTGGAATACTATCATCGAAGAGAAGGTGACGGCTGCAAAGCCGAAAAATCGTAGTCTTGTCCTCGAGACTGACGCCACTCATATAACTCGATGTCATTCGCGGCAGCAGCCGATG
>JAPLUP010000518.1 GCA_026397575.1 Candidatus Zixiibacteriota bacterium | reverse complement strand
GACGGCAATTCCCAGCGCAACGCCGATCAGCCCCAGAATAACTGAGCCGCCAATGTGCCCAAGTCCGCACAAGAAAGTGATCCAGGTAGTCTTGGTCATCGACCATTTGCGGGCCTTGGCCATCACGATAAATGGGATATAATGATCCGGTCCGGCGACCGTATGAATAAATCCGATCGATGCAGCGGTAACCGCCAAGAGATACAAATCCACCCGGGGCGCTCCTTCCAATGCTGTAAGTTAAACCGCTTCGGTTTTGACTTTCATTCCTCTTCTTACTTGTCGGAACTTGCCTTCACGCCGCGACACACCAGACTACTTCTTTTCTCCAACCGTGAATATCACCGACTTGATTGTGTTGCCCGACGCGTCGACGACTTTCACTTCCCACTCTCCGGTCTGATTTGCCGCGATGTTCTTGCTGCTCCAGGTCCGCCAGCGGTTCCCTTTGATAGTGAGGGGAACCTCAAGGACAACCTTCCCGGCATGCGACCAAATGTGCTTGATGGTCATTTCGCCCGCCCCACCGGTGATCTGACTCCAGCAAAAAAGCTTGCCGACAGAGGCATCAAATGTTGTAGCACCGCCGGTGCAAGCGCGGTCGGTGATCTCAGTGCAAATCTGAACCTCCGCTGTCAACGCCGAGGTCGTGATTGTCTGAGCCGACTCAGTCGGCTTGGTGTCCTGCGAAACGGCTATCGTTGCCGAGAGCAGGATTATCATCATGGTCGTGAAAAGGATTCGTGTCATGGTTTCCCTCCGGATTGTGGTTGTATCGATCATAAATATGGTCGTTTGTCTTGCGATCAGTTTATTAAATATTCCTCGTTCATCGGTGCAACACAAGAAGTGTCAAAACCGAAGCGGTTTTGACCTACAACTCCATCCACAACCCTCACTTCCTCAGCCTTTGCTCCCACTGCCGCACTTCGTCCAAGCGTTCGCGCCAGAGACCAACATCACGGGGGTCACCCGAACTAAGGTAATGCTCAATATAGAGCCGCGCAGTGATATACTCGGCGAGTCGGTTGCCGCGGGAGCGCGTCGCCTCACGGTAGGCATTCTCCACTTGCCATTGTTCTGTCCCCATTACCGATAGCGAATCGTACCAGTCTTGATACCCAGCATTCTCGACATCGTAAGGCGATGTAGTCTTCCGCGTGCCGTGATCCCATGCCACAAAATACACCGGCACATATTTGCCCGAATCAAGCAGCGCCTGCACACGCTGTTCGTAGGCAGCCGCGTCGAAAGTCTCCGCGAACTTGCCTTTGTTAAGTCTCATCTCCGGTTGGGCGACTTGCACACTGTCAGTCATTAGTGGAATTGACACGCCCGATACCGGCTTCGTCGCCATAGGTGCGGATTCAACCTCTATCATGGCATTCTTCGCTTTGTCTGTGCGTCCGGCCGAGAGCACTTCAGAACTTGTCACGACGGCGGGGTTGCCCACTCCAGCCGGAGCGACACTGATCGACTCAACTGTGATCTCGGGCTTTGCTTCTTTGTGCGTGGGAAACACCGGCGGTTCCTTGTAATCTTCATCCTTTACAGCGACAGGTGTTCTGTCCGCTTGAACGACCTTGCCAAGCGCAGAATCAGGCACCTCGTTTCTGCGTCTTACGTCCGATTCCTGAATAGGCCGCTTCATAATGGCCGGTTGCACGCTCTCAGAACCGGACGGGGTTCCGCGTTCCGGCTGTTTCTGCGGCGGATTGACAATGATCGACCGGGGAATTGTATACCGCTCAGATGCCGGTTTCCAAATTTGATTGACAACGACGACAATCAGAAACAGCGCCGCCACCGAACTGAGAATGGCGATCACCCGCGATTTTGGCATGATCGGCTGCAGAATGGCAAGACCACGCCGGGGGCGCAAATCACGAGCCAGCTTCGCGTCGATTCTTTCCGCAAGACCATCGAAGTAGCCATCAGCGGGCATGTCGATATGCGACTGACGGGCGATCTGATCGAGTTTCTTCAGTCGCTCCAGTACCGCCCGTAGCTCGGGATTCTGCCGCAGTTCTTCTTCCACTTGCGCCTTCTCGGTCGCAGAAAGTTTGCCATCGAGATAGGCAGAGAGCCGTTCATCAAATTCGTGCATAGTCATTTATGGCTCCAGCAAGTCCTTAAGGGCGAGCATCAGTTTTCGGCGCGCGCGATGCAATCGCGACATCACCGTGCCCTCATTGATCTTGAGCGTCGTTGCAATGTCAGCATAACTCATCTCCTCCTGCATCCGCAATACAAATACGATCCGATAGTCCGGCGGCAATTGCGCCAAAGCATGTTGATAGCGCTTGTCGATCTCTTGTTGCGTCAACATCTCCTGCGGATCGGAATCGACTGCCGCCATCTGATCCAATGCCAATTCGCTTTCCTCGCCGCTTAACTGGAATTTTTGTCGGTTCAGATAGTTGAACGCATTGTTCGCAGCGATTCTGGCGATCCAGCCGCCAAATGGATACTTCTCGTCAAACGTCCCCACCGCCTGAAAGGCTTTAATAAATGCCTCCTGTGTCAGATCATCAGCCACGTCGTGCGAACCACCGAGTCGAAAACAAAGCGCATAGACCTTGCGTTGATACCGTCTTACGAGCAGGCCGAACGCCGCACGGTCGCCCTGCTTGGCGCGCCGAATCAACTCCCCATCGGGAGTGTCATCCATGCCCGCCAACATTAGTACCAATAAGAACAAACTTTATTCCCCGGCTGCGTTGACAATCCTGTAGGTCATCCGTTCGAATATCTGTGGCTTCGGCTCGGTCG
>JAPLUP010000529.1 GCA_026397575.1 Candidatus Zixiibacteriota bacterium | reverse complement strand
ACAATTATCAACTGATTAACCAGATTTCGTCTTGCACCCATCTTTTCGGCCCGGATAGTGGTTGCTCGATGTGAGTTCCAGCGCCGCTGCCATTCCTCATCGGAGTACACAACTGGCTTGCCGGTGCTGTCCGTCGGAGCCATAACGGCCGACTTCGTACGCGTGACCTCTTGATTTGCCTCCGTGCGCTTGAATTCATCAGAATCCGCGTAGGTCTTCCACTCGTACTTGTCGAGGCCTGATTCCGGGTCAATCAACGTATAGAGTGCCATCAATCCGCTGGCCAGCGCAATGATCAGCGTGATAATACACACGGCGCTAATGAGATAGAAGTAGATCGTGGCGACCCAAGGTTTGTTGTTGGCCATTGTTTTCCTCTCCGGTTTGGAGTGATATTCTGTCTGCTGTTTCATTATTGCACAACTCACTGATTTCCACAAACCAAATCGAACTTGCGACGATACAATGATCAGGAGGAGCAGCATGTACAATCAGTCAATTACGGGAATCAAGTCCAATCTTGAGGCATTTAGTCAGGCTGCTGCCAAGATCGCGCAGCCCCAGACGACGGAAGCGCTCGCAGGCAAGCCACCAGACAAAACGTGGTCGACTCAAACACCGACGACAGCACAGGATGCCAATGCGCCTAAGGAGACCGCCAATGAGCCGGGCACTCGCAGCCAAGCATCGCAAGCTGTCGACCAGTCACGAGAAACGGTGAACATGATGGTCGCAGAGCGGGGTGTGGAAGCCAATCTCGGAGTGCTCAAGACAGCGCTATCGCTGTCAGGACAGACAGTCGATATCCTCGCTTAGTACTTGCTTGCGAAAACTCCTTCTCTGTTGAGATTCGTAGGGGCACACGCAGTGTGCCCCTACAATGTAAATGTCTTTTCTGCAAGCAAGTACTGGCGAACTCGTCCGGCCGAACTGTGCCACTAACGGATATCTACTTTCGAGCGAGTTCGTCGATAATCTGCAGCAGGCCATCCCTTCTGCGTTCATAGGGGAAGTGGGTCAGAATCCGCTGCCGCGCCCGGTCGCCTTCGCTATCGGGCATCGCCAGAGCCCGTCTGATCGCAGCGACAACATCAGACGTCTCTCTCGATTCAATGATGATGCCGCAATCGCCAACGACTTCAAGCAAGGCTGCGGCATTTGATACTACGGGAATGCAGCGGAAGAGCATCGCCTCGGCAACCGAACAGCCAAAGCTTTCATGTCGGGAAAGCTGCACGTACACCTTTGCGCCTGACAAGTATCGCCCAAGTTGCTCGAACGGAACCTGCCCGACAAAAGTGAGATTGGGGGGCAGCGGTCGACCGAGTTTAGCGGTGACGTTGATCCGCAGACTCCCTATGTGCATGAACTGGACTTCCGGCATCTGCTCTGCCGTGAGTATCAAATCGTAGATCCCTTTCTTTTTCCACGTCTCATCCGAGACATGTCCCACGTTGACAACCATCGGATTTCTGGATGTGCGTCCTTCGACAGGGATATCTTCGAAACCGTGATAAAGCAATCGGACCTTGTTGGGAGCTATGGCAATATTCCTCAGAATCTCCCTCTCTGAAGCGCGGGAGACGGCAAGAACCTGATCCGACAAGACCGGAATCCAACGAACGAGTCTTCGCAGAAACGGTGATCGAGCCGAACCATATCCGATTTCCGGCTCGTTAGCTGCCTCGTAGCCGCCGACAACCGTGACAGTCCTTTTGCCCAGAATGCGCGCTAAAATCACCAGTGGCAGTGCGTATATTGTGGCAAACCAAAGGAAGAGAAAATCGGCATGCCACAATGCCCTCACATCACCGAGAAATCTAAAGGGGTTGAGATGATGAACGAAGCGAATAACTACATTATGCCGCTCACGCAGAATCTTGAGATCGCGCGCGACAAACGATGGCAGGTCCGAAGAGACAAGAAGAATGTTCACGTTGGAAGTAACGTTCACAGGCGCCAAGCTGCAATGCAGAAATCAGGTGATATCGCGCTTCTTGAGATGGCCCGTTGGTCAAGCGGCTTGTGATCCTGCTGTGGGACACCAAGTCGCTTGACCTACAGTTCGTTTATTTGTCCTAATCAACCAGGACTTTTTCCAGTCGCTCCAAAATATAGTCGGCTTCACTCTGGTTGATAATCAGCGGTGGACTGATGCGAATAGTGTGGTGATGGCTGTCATTTGCCAGCATCCCCAAACCAAGTAACTTCTCGCAGTACACCATGGCGTCACCGTTCTTGACTTCAATACCGATGAAAAGGCCTCGGCCGCGAACTTCCTTTACGTGTGAAGAGCGGGCGGCAATTTCAGTGATCCGATCCTTGAGGTACTTGCCGGTTTTGGCCGATTTTTCGGTAAGGTGCTCTTCCCTGAACACATCGATGGCCGCCAGACCGGCGGCGCAAGCCAGAGAGTATCCGCCATAAGTCGAGCCGTCCGAGCCCGGATGGAACACCATGTCCATCAGTTCGGTATTGGTTATCATTCCCGACAGAGGCACCAGACCGCCGGAAATGGCTTTACCGATGATGATTGCATCGGGAACGGCATTTTCATGTTGGAAGCAAAAATCTTTGCCGGTGCGTCCGAGCCCCACCTGAATCTCGTCGGCTACCAGCAGCAGGTCGTGCTGATCGCACAATTCACGCAACCCGGTCATAAAACCATCCGGAGGGATGAACATTCCGCCTTCGCCTTGCATCGGCTCAACCAGAATGCCACATGTGTTCTTGGTGATTAGACGCTTTACATCCTCTATATCACCGTACTTGGCAGTCACAAATCCGGGCGTCAGCGGGCCAAAACCTTCTTTGTAATGCTTCGAGTCGGAGAAAGAGATTACTGCAATCATGTGACCGTGAAAGTTTGTCGTGAAGACGATTATCTCCTGCTTGCCGTCAGGTATACCTTTCTTCTTGTATCCGTAATACCGCATCAGTTTGATCCCGGTCTCGACCGATTCGACGCCACCGTTTTTCAGGAGCGCCTTGTTGCCTTTGCTACCGAATTTCAATCCGAGTTGCGGTACCATCAGGCAGAGCTTCTCCAGGAACAGAGCCCGCGTATCGGTATAGATGACGTTGGAGATCACC
>JAPLUP010000235.1 GCA_026397575.1 Candidatus Zixiibacteriota bacterium | reverse complement strand
ACTCCTGCCCGACAATGACTTTATTGATCTCCGTCTTCAGGCATCGGATAAACTCGTGTTGTTTCTCAACCTCTGCCTGTATTTCTCTAATGTCCTGATTCACCTTTTATCTCCCGAAAGTTAGTTACACATAGTCTACTTTGTACGGCGCTATTTCAAGAGTAGTTCCACGATTGTTTCGGCCCGACTCAATGCTTGCGTGCCTTCCTGCACATCCACCTTTCCCGATGAAAACTTCACCCCTTCGCAGAAATCGAACAAGTCCTTGCACAATGCGAGACTGTCTTTGTTGACATTCTTCTCTCCTAACCAGCGCAGCAGATCGGAAGACGTATGCCCCGACACCTTCGTTTCGTGGACGCGCTCCACGATTGCCACTACCAATCGCATGATCTCCGTCGAAAACGAACGGAAATCCTGTCGCTCTGCGAGTTTTCTGACCTCGGCAAATCTCTGTCGATATTCATCGCGCCAATCAGTCTCACCCGGTCCGGATAATGCACGGGTTTTCCGGCGTCGAATCAGCAGAGCCACGGCGATTATGATGATCGTGGCAGCACCGAAATAGAACACTGTGAATGAACCCGGCTTCCGAATCGGCTTTGGCTGAGCAATCTCCACCGTGATTGGTTCAGAGGTTAATGTGTCGACGGTGCCGCCGCTTTGAAATTCGACTTTGAATGCCGGAATCGTGACCGAACCGCTCCGTCCCGGAACCAGTTCATAACTGTATCGTCGGACAATCAGCTCCCCTTGACGCTCAACGCTGCTCCCCGAACCACCGATCTGCAATCCGATGATTTCCGGAGGTGCGATCGGCGTCGTCTTGGTGGCCGGATCGGAAACCTTGACTTCAAGCTGCAAATGGATTTTGTCCTCATAGGCGACACTCAGCCTGTCCACCGTCGCCTTAAACGACATCTCCGCCGAGGCAACGTTGGCCCACAGAACTAACCCGATCAAAATCAAACTAACAAATCGCATCGACAACTCTACGAATTCTACAAGCAAATGACTCATGGTTCCCACTTGAATTTTCTATCCAACCCCTGCGACCGTGAGCGCCACCAGCGCTGGAATCATAACCAGTTTCAGCGCGATTGATGCCCGTTTAATGTTCCCCTCACGCTCTCGAAAAACCAGCCCCACAAAAATTAGCACTATTGGCAAGTTTACCGCAAGCGAAATCATCACGAGATATGTCGTCGATAAACCACATGCAAAATAGCTGATGTAGCTCGTTACTACCAGCAGACCAAACGCCGTTGCCGCGCTACACCGGGCGACCCGTGCGCCCCACACGATCGCCATCGTGCGTCGACCCGCAACGCGATCCCCTTCCACGTCCTCGATATCCTTGATGATCTCCCGTCCCAAATGGTATAGAAAGGTTAAGGCTCCCGCCGCAATCAGCATCCCGTGACGGACTGGGGATGCCTGAGTAATCAACCCACCCAGCAAGAAAGCCGAACTGCATAGCGTTGCTACCCAGAAATTGGCCACAACCAGCAACGCAGAAATCTTGAACGAATAAAGAAACAGCCCGACGGCAAATGCCGCAAAAAACAACCAGATCGCAATCTCTGACCCCGCCAACGCGACTGCGGCCAGCACGAGACAAAGCAGGGCGGCGTTTATACCCTCCCAGGCCGATAATTTTCTTGCTGGAAACGGCCGCTCTGGTTTGTTGACCTTGTCAGCACGGAAGTCGAAAAGGTCATTGATAATGTACCCGTATGACGCAATGAAGAAAGTAGCTATGGCAATCCTTAATGGTAGATACAAATGCCCGGAGCCGAGCGCCACCGCAGGCAATAAGGTTAGCGCCGCGATCACGCCATTAAGAGGTCGCATCATGATGACAATCGCGATCGCCTTCTTCAGAGTTTTCCCTCCAGACCCAGATGCACCAACATTCTATTGATCTTCTTCTCCTCACCCAACGCCAGTTCAAACCGAAATGTGCCGGCCGTAGTCGTGACTGCCATACCCGCACCAAAACCGGACAGACGCCGGTTGGCTGCCCCAGTCTCAATGTAACAATTGTCGCTGAATAGGTGCAACATCAAGTTACCGGCGGCATACCAGCGCAATTCGGTGGAACTGACAACTCCGAGATTGGCAAGAAAGCTATTCTCCCGATACCCGCGTTGCGATTCGCTACCGCCGATCCCAATCAGTTGGTCAACCGGTATCGG
>JAPLUP010000691.1 GCA_026397575.1 Candidatus Zixiibacteriota bacterium | reverse complement strand
GATTATTAGGGGTGGGCTGCAACTATTGATACTGAGATGATGCTGTCATCGACAGGGTAACCGACCATCTTAAAAAACCGAAAGGGCTGTCCCAAAAGTCAACTTGGGGCAGCCCCTTCGCGATTTGCAGAATATTTAATATAATGGGGGGATGAAAAGACAAATATTCAAACCGTACACCCAGGCACAACCGATGTTGATGCCACCGAACCTGGAAGACCTGATTCCTGAAGGGCATTTGGTTCGAGTGGTGAATGAGATGATTGAAGGGCTGGAACTGGAACCTCTGACCCGGCAATACAAAGGGGGAGGAACCAGCGCCTATCACCCGAAGATGCTGCTGAAAGTGATGATCTATGCTTATACCCAACGGACATTTTCATCCCGGCAGATCGCCAAAGCCTTGCGGGAGAATGTCAATTATCTGTGGTTGAGCGGTATGAACCAACCGGACCACCGGACAATCAATCGATTTCGGGGAGAGATCATGAAATTGGTGGTGGAAGAGGTGTTCTATGGGGTCATCGAACAACTATTGGACCGTGGGTATATCGATCTGGAAAGGTATTTTGTAGATGGGACCAAAATAGAAGCAAATGCCAATAAGTATAGTTTTGTGTGGCGGAAAAGCACAGAAAAGAACAAGGGCAAACTGCAAGAAAAAGTACGCACGTTGCTGAAAGAGATTGATGAGATCGAGGCTGCCGAGGAAGAAGCCTATGGGGAGAAAGACCTGGAAGAAATGGGGGAAGGGAAAGAGATCAACGCAGAAGAATTGAAAAAAGCTGCGCGACGGATCAATGAAAAGCTGAAGAAAGAGCCGAAAAACAAGAAGTTGAAAAAAGCCAAGCGGGATCTGGAGAAAGATTACATTCCCCGGGAAGAGAAATACGAACAGCAGGAGAAGAAATATAAGGGTCGAAACAGCTACTCAAAAACCGATGAAGATGCGACGTTTATGAGAATGAAAGAAGACCACATGCTGAATGGTCAACTCAAACCCGGGTATAACATCCAGATGGGTACAGAAAATCAATTCGTGGTTGGCTACAGTGTCCACCAACGGGTGGGGGATACGAGCTGTTTGAAAGAACATCTGGAAAAGCTAAAGAACTGGCTGGGGGAATATCCAGAGAGTTTGACGGCCGATGCTGGTTATGGCAGCGAAGAGAATTATGCTTACCTGCAAGAAAAGAACATCACTGCTTATGTGAAATACAATACCTTTCATTACGAACAGAAGAAGCGTTATAAAAAGAACAACCCTTATCGAACGGAGAACTTCACTTACCAGGCAGAAAAAGATCAATATGTCTGTCCGCAAGGGCAGAAGCTGAGCTATCTTTTTACCAAAAAGAATACCAGTGATAATGGCTATGTGAGCAACCGACGCATCTATGAATGTTCGGATTGCAAAGAATGCCCGGTGAAACTTGCCTGTACAAAGTCCAAATATAATCGCAGGCTCTACATTGGGGTGGAATTGCTGAAGATGAAAAAGACAGCTCATGATAATCTGGAATCTCCGCGTGGAAAGGAAATGCGTTCCAGGCGTCCGATCGAGGTCGAATCTGTATTTGGCAGGCTGAAACAGAACTGGGGATTCAGAAGGTTTCTGCTCAGGGGCAAAGAAAAGGTCAACACCGAGTGGGGAATCCTCTGCATCGCCCATAATTTGGCAAAAGCAGCGGTCTGATCACCCTGCTTTTTATTTTCCTTTTTTCATTTTCACCTAAAACTCTCTAAATCTACCTCTTTTAACAAAAAAGAGGCTGCCTTTTTAGACAGCCCCTGCTGATTTCTAGCGCTTTTCCCCTGCTGATTTCTAGCGCTTTTCTGAGGTAACGAAGGAGGGGTTCTTACTCATGATGAGGCGATAGACGAGCCTGATTACTTCGATGCTTCCCCCGATTATGGCGAGCCACAGTACCACACGCACGGTCTGAGTCAACATGGTCATCAGGATTTGCGCCGTATTCGCGTCGCCCAGGCTGGCGGTCAATGTTTCGGCTGTAATGCCTATCAGCGATGGGCCGGCCAGCATGGCCACGGCGATGAAGATGTTGATGACCTTCAGGCCAATCGAGAAGATGCGCGTCACCGTGTTCCAATAACCCTGTCGCAGTAGGACAATATCCAGGATGATGGTAAGCACCCAGAACAAAGTCAGGTAGGGGACGTAGTGGAAGAAAGCCTCGGAGAGAAGCGGGACGAAGGTCACGGATGCCCAATTGCCGGTTTCGACGACATTGTTCAGACTCGGCGTGAAGACGATGATCTGGGGGTAGAAATTGAAGATCACGATCGC
>JAPLUP010000279.1 GCA_026397575.1 Candidatus Zixiibacteriota bacterium | reverse complement strand
ATCCAGCCCGCAGACAATGCGATCCCCCCTGCAAACCTCACGGAGTTTCTTGACCACTGCTTTGCCGCCGCCAACAACGATAACACCGTCCATCCGCTGATTACCGACCTCGATCCACTTGCCATTTAGTCGAATTTCGGTACGGTAATTGGTCGTGGAATAAAAATCATCGGGCACCGTTCGGTCCTTGGACGACGGTTTCGTCCGTACCGCACTTTCGCTCACCACGAAGCATCCGCGCTCCGAAAGAACATTCAGAATCAGGGCGAGCCGTTCTTTCGAAGGCGCCGAGACCTTGACTCGCGCCAGAGTGACTTCGGTATTGGTTCGGCCAATGACGAAATCTCTGATTTCGAATCTACCTCCGGAGCCGATAATCAGATCGAAGACATCCCTGAGCAGGTCGGAGTCGACGATGTGCCCCTCGATTTGGACTAGAGCTTCTGCGCTGCTGTCTGGCATTCCCTTCATATCTTCCTCTCAAGGTGGTTATCGACCCGCCGACCGCAGAAATTAGCTTGACAAACTGTGACTGAGAGTCTATCTTTAGCTGTGGAGAGGAGGCTAGTCAGGCAGAATGTCATCCTACTCACCGTCATGTCCTCACTTTCAGAGTCAAGCGCCTCCCTCTGCAAGACTAACGAGAGGGGACTGTTTGGTTTGGCCTAGTTGATAGAACACTGTTCACATAACCCATTTTCTAGAAGGAGTCCAGAGATGAGGTACAAGAGACTGATCGCAGTCTTGCTGACTGCAATATTCCTGTTGGGTGCCGTAGTCCCGGCAATCGCGGACGACGGGAAACACCCAAGAATCTTCGAAGCAATATGCAAAGACCATCCATGGCAGGACGAAAGCGCAAATGGCAAGGGCAAATCGGCGAAGAGGCCGCTTGGGTTTGTGATCGGCCCATTGGCCTTTACGGTCGACATCGCAATTCCATTCACACAAAAACCGTCACAGGCTCCGCCAATGCCTGCGAACAATACGACAACGCAGAAAAACGTGGAAAAGAGAAAGTAAGATGAGTCAGACAATCGCACAGGAGTTGGTTGCGATACTCATCGAACTGCGTCAGATCATCGACAGTGGCCGTAATCAGGATGCCTTCAACCGGATGGCTGAGTTAGAGGCAACCGGCTTTACTTTCGACAACCCGATTGACGACGCTCGATTTCTTTCTCTCAAAAGCACGATCCAATACCGTCACGCCGATTATGGACTGGCACTTGCGACGGCACAGGAGGGATTAGCTCTGGTGATTACCACCGGAGAGAACGACCTCATTGCCGAGCTACAGTCCACGGCCGCTCAGAGTCTAACGGAACTGGGCAGAGTATGCGAGGCGGAGAGAGTCTATCGCGACCTTGTTTCTACCTACCGTCGTCTCAACAACACGGTGGGCGTTATCAGAAGTCTTAATCGTCTGTCACGCGTTCATTCTATCAGGGGTCAGTATGACAAGGCGGTCGAACGCCTGTTGGAGGCTGGCGACTATGCCGACAGACTTGATGATTGCAAGTGGCAAGCGATGATCAAAGGCAACCTTGGTACTATTCTGAATCTGACCGGTGAATTCCACACGGCCGTGGAATTTCTCACGGAATCAGCGGCCTTGAACCGCCTGCTCGACAACCGGCTGAACCTCTGCCGTGCCCATCTGTCGCTCGCATTTGCCCACATGCATTTGCGGCACTTTGACACCGCCGAACAGAATTTGGCCACGGCCGAGTCTATGGTCGATGGCCTTGAAGCAGAGAAGGTATCGCTGAATCAGTATCGTGCCTCACTGGCGCTGCTGAGATCGAACCCTGCTGAGGCGCTCGGCTACGCACAAAGAGCGCTGCAGCTCGCTCAAGAGGCCGCACCCGAAAACGCCTCGATCTGTCAGCTCGGAAGGATCATCGCCGAAGCAGAGTATCGGCTTGGTAATCTGAAGGCGGCTCAGAAATCCGCCGGAAAGGCGCTGGAAGTTGCGCGCGCAATGGACCAGAAGATCGAAGTCGGCGCCTGCCAGCGCGTACTCGCCATGGTTGCACATGATCTTGGCGCTTCGCAGGAAGCCGAGAGCTACTTTGCTGATGCCGTTCTTCAATTCTCGCAATCGGGCGCCCGCTTTGATCTGGCAATTACCTATCTTGCCTGGTCTCGCACCGCGACCGACCACGCCACATGCTCGGCGTACCGCTTAGAGGCCACGAGGATTCTCTCCTCGCTAAAACTTGACCGTATCTACCTGCGGCAACCTTCGCGCAAAAGCACGAGTTCCGCCGATGACATCGCGCTGATCGGCAATGACCCGGCCTTTGTCGACCTCGTGAAACAGGCGGCAATTTGCGCCGACAGTGATATTCCGGTGTTGCTACTCGGCGAGACCGGAAGCGGTAAGGATCAGTTCGCCCGCTATGTTCATCATCATTCCAGCCGCAGTAAGGGTTCCCTCATTCAGGTGAACTGCGCCGCGATTCCGATTGAGCTTGCGGAATCAGAGTTGTTCGGCTTCGAAAAGGGCGCATTCACAAGCGCTTCCGAAACGAAGACGGGTCTGATCGAAGCAGCCGATGGTGGCACTTTCTTTCTCAATGAGATTGGCGAGTTCCCACTGAAGTTGCAGGCCAAATTATTGGCGGCTCTCGAAGAGAAACGTTTCTTCAGACTGGGCAGCACGACAGCACGCCGCGTCAATTTCCGGTTAATCGCCGCAACTAATGTCGATCTGATGCAGGCAGTCCACGAAGGAAAATTCCGGGCTGATCTCTTCTACCGGTTGGCAGTTATGACGCTGCAGGTTCCGCGACTGGCGGTGCGCCCCGACGATGCTTTCCGGCTCTTCTATTTTCAGGGTAAGTGTCACCCACGACCTTGTCAAATCTCAAGACTATTGCCTGCGGATAATTCTTGAGAATAAAATTCTCCATTTCCAGCTTTTGCCTCCCATACTCGCACAGCGGGTTGGTT
>JAPLUP010000114.1 GCA_026397575.1 Candidatus Zixiibacteriota bacterium | reverse complement strand
GCGCAGGATTATCTCAAGGCAATCGTTCTGGTATGCGTGGTTGCTCTGCTTGCTCTCAGAATGATCACTGGAGCAGATGTCATTCAAAAACCCTTTGACGCGCCCTGGTGGTAAGGAGATTCGGTATGAAACGACAAATTCCTTTGGTACTGGTCTTCATCTTCGGTGTGCTGCTGGCTATCCAGTATTTTGTCCCCTCCGAACCGTCACAGCAATTCTATGAAGTCGCTCTTGACGGACTGACAGTGATCGGCATTTTCGCCATGGTGCTGGGTATCTGGTCGCAGATTCACGTGGGCTACAACAAGATCAAGCGTCGCGCCGAGGACTGGCAATACAGCGTTGTCACGCTGGTTTCTATGTTTGTCATGGCGTTTTGTGGATTGTCCTTCTTTGGCGGGCTGAATGGTCCGGTATTTAAGCAGCTATACAACAATATCTTTATTCCGATACAGGCGACCATCTTCTCTCTGCTTGCCTTCTATATTGCGTCGGCATCCTATCGCGCATTTCGCGCCCGCTCCGCCGTTTCCACAGTGCTGCTTGTTGCCGCCCTCTTGTTGATGCTGCGAGTGATCCCGACCGGGCCGCTTGCAGATCCGATCAACAGCATTGGCAGTTGGATGTTAATGGTGCCGAATTTAGCCGCCAAACGCGCCATCTTGATCGGCGTCGGACTGGGGGGTGTTGCCACTGCACTCAAGATCGTGCTGGGTATTGAACGTTCCTATTTGGGCAAGGATTGAGAGGAGATTGGCATGACATTGCATGATAGATTATTGGCACTTGACCGCCGCTGGGTTTTCGGAGTCTTGGCGCTGTTCGTAATCATTCCATTGTTTATCGACTTTTCTGTTCCCGTGACACCTGTCAAGGAGGTCAGGGAGATTTACGACTTTATTGAAGGTTTGAAACCGGGAGACTATATCCTGCTTTCTCTCGACTATGATCCGGGCTCGATGGCGGAATTGCATCCAGTGGCTTATGCCATGCTGGAGCAGTGCTACGCTAAGAAACTCAAGGTTGTCACATTGACTCTGTCAGCAACCGGCGCCCAGATGGCTGAAGAAATCGTCAAGGACGTGGCGGATTCCTGTGCGCTCTACCATGGATTCAAGCCCCAGCGCGGAGTCGATTACGTCTACCTTGGTTACAAACCCTATCCTGGTATTATTATCCTCGGCATGGGCATGAACTTCCGGATTCCCTTTCCGCAGGATTACTACGGTACTACTCTTGATTCAATTCCAATGATGCGGGGAATCAAGAACTATGACAACATCAAAGCTGTAATCAATCTGTCGGCGGGCAACGTTTCCGATATGTGGGTTGCCGACGGAAATGCGCGTTATGGTGTGAAGCTGGCGCTCGCGATGACCGGCGTAATGGCGGCGGACTATTATCCTTATTATCAGTCAAAGCAGGTTTTCGGGATCATCGGCGGAATGAAGGGGGCGGCTGAATATGAGAGTCTTTGCAAGAATCCCGGTACAGCGACAGAGGCGATGAAAGTACAGGTGTTCGCGCACGTGGTGATAATCATCTTTATCATCGTCGGAAACCTGGCTTACTTCCTTGGGAAACGCAAGAATGCCCCGACACAGGAGAGCAAATAATGGAACAGACTGTAAGCATGGGCACGATAATCTGGACAACGGTAGGTGTCTTCCTGACATTTTGCATGTTCTCCTTTCTTTACAAGGACAATCCTTTTTACAAATTCGCCGAGCACTTAGTGGTAGGCGTATCCGTTGGTTACTGGGCGATTCTGCTCTACTACAACGGCGTTAACCCCAATCTCTTCAGCCACTTGTTCGTTTTTGCCAATGACCCGGCCACAGGCGCAGAGGTTAACACTTGGAAGCTGAAATTCGACGAGCTTTACTATATTATT
>JAPLUP010000467.1 GCA_026397575.1 Candidatus Zixiibacteriota bacterium | reverse complement strand
ATCATGAACCGAGGATGAAGCGTGTCGCTGCCATCAACGTAGTACTTAAAGTAATCAGCCATAAATACTTGCGAATTAGAAGGGTATGCCTTTGACAATTGTGCCAGATTATGCTGCATGTGTCCTGCGGCCACTTGCACCTCAGTAATGTAGAAGAACTCACCTGTCGATGTGTTGGGATCATAGATATAGGCCCAGGTGTTTTCCTGAAAGCAGCTTAAGTTGGAAGTCGTCATTTTAAGTTCAGCCGACGGCTGCGGCATGGCATCACTAAGCCTAGCGGTACACAAAGGCTCCGACATGAAACTGATGCCAATAGTGTCAGGATTGGTGTCCCAGCTCTTGATGCATTTAACGCCTACTGGTAGCCGATATCCGGCCTGCCTGACCTTGTCAACCAACTCGTCTATGGCCGCTCGGCCATTCTGTTGCATATCTGACAAACTCGCCTGTATGATATGGCTCTTGTTTTGGTCAATAAAGAGTTGGAATCCCGCTGCAACAGCGATTGTACCGATAATGGTCGCAACGAGCAGTTCAACCAGAGTGAAGCCAGGTGACTTCTTGAATTGATATTTGATGCCGCTCATTTCAACCGCCTGTCTTAATTCTCAATGTAGGTTATGGTGCTACAACTCTTCGCGATCGCCTGCTGATCATCCCAGCTCACAACGACCGTAATCTTATCCAGATTTGTCGCCACGTTCTCGAAAGTCCATCGCCGGTTAAGTCCGTTGACGACATCGGTACCACCCACTTTCTCCGCCGTGGTTGCATGTCGAAAGTCCTCGATCTTGTCACGCATGGCTTGAACGACCTGCGTGGTCTTGTTGGACCAAGTGTTCCCGCGCAGCGCCACCACTGTCATTGAGCCGAGAAGCAGCATGCCCACGCTGAAAATAATCAGCCCGATCATAACCTCAAGCAGGGTAAAGCCGTCTGTTTTCTTTAGCTTCATCATTTACCTCACGTAATCCATCTCCGGAGGAACTCAAGCAAGAACTGAGCCATTTGAAAATCACAAAAAGAACACCGGCTAATCCGTTGTCTCTGCGCTGGTTGAGAGATGCCACTTGATCTAACACTCGCATTCAGAAGCCGATGACGGCGGGCAGAGTATGGGAAGGCGGCAACACTCTGTTGGTGGACACTCTCGCATCAGCTCTGAAAAGCTCGGTGAACGTCGGGCATCACGGGACTGTTGAAAAAACCCGTCTTATGCTGACTTGCTGAGTGTCCCAGATGTGTCAGAGAGAGCAGGTCGCGACTGAAGTCGCTCCCACAAACTGTCTTAGCAACACGCCTGATAAAGTTGTGGGAACGGCGTTAGCCGCGACATTCCGGGCAACGACGGTTTTTCAATACATCCATCATGTGAGTGTCCATCTGACGATCCGGCGGTTCGTCGCTATATGAGACGCCGTTAGACCTTTTCTTGGGCGAGGAGTAGGGGATCAGGAAGCGCAAGCCCGCTTACCCAGACCCACGCTGCTTTGTCAGGTATGCGTCTGATAAGATATATTATATAAACATACATGAAGAGGAAAACTTCGAAGCTTCCCAAATTGATCTGAGCGGAATCACTTTGTCTACTTCGTAGCGATGCTTAGGAGTTTGTCCTTGACGTAGATCAGCTTGACGACCTGCTTGCCTTCGAGGTATTTCGTGACCTTTTCGTTTGCCAGCGCCAGTTCTTTGACCACGGCTTCCTCGGTACCCCGCCCGATCTCCAGTTCGGCCCGGATTTTACCGTTGACCTGCACAGCCACGACAATCGTGTTGAATAGGATGGCGTCGCTGTCGTACTGAGGCCAGGCTGATTTGAAAACCGACGTCTTGCTGCCAAGCATCTCCCAAGCTTCTTCCGCGAAATGCGGCGCCAGCGGAGCGATCAACTGGACGAGTTTGCCGATGACATGTTTGTCAAATGCCGGATCGGCCACCTGCCTCGGATTGAACTTGCCGCAGAATTCCATGATGGCGGCAATACAGGTATTAAACTGCATCCGCTTCAGGTCCTCCGTGACTTTCTTGATCGTCTGGTTTAGCAGAATGTAGATATCTTTCTTCGCCGTGTCGAGATCGCCCAGCGCATACTTATGCGACAGATCCATTTTGCCCCCCGTGGCAGCCACTTGTTCGACCAACCGGAATAGCTTTGCCAAGAAGCGTTCGACGCCGGTAAGTCCGTCACTAGACCACGGTATTTCTTTGTCGGCGGGCGCCGCGAAGAACATTGCTAACCGACACGTATCGACGCCCCGGCTTTCAATCAGATCAACCGGGCTAACGACATTGCCAAGCGATTTGCTCATGATCTGACCTTGATCATCCATGACCATGCCGTGGTTGAAGAGGCGCAAAGCCGGTTCGTCAACGCTACAGTAGCCGATATCATGCAGGAATTTGGTGAAGAATCGAAAGTATAGCAAATGCCCGGTAGCGTGCTCGATTCCGCCGACATAAAGATCGACCGGCATCCAAGTACGCGCCTTACGCACATCAAAGAGATTATCGTCGTTCTTATTGTCGGTGTAGCGGAGCATATACCATGACGAATCCACAAACGTGTCCATCGTGTCGGCGTCACGCCTGGCTGGCTTCCCGCATTTGGGACAGGTTGTATTGACCCAGGCGGGAACATCCTCCAATGGGGATCGCCCCTTGGGGATATAGTCAACTCCCTCGGTGGGTAATTCCAGGGGTAGCTGCTCATAGGGCACAGCCACTTCACCGCAAGTCGGACAATGTACGATCGGTGTCGGCGTCCCCCAGTATCTTTGGCGGGAGAGCAGCCAATCTCGAAGTCTGAAGTGAGTCCTCTTGGAGCCGAGTTGTTTTGACTCGATGTGTTTCACGACGGCTTCGATCGCGTCATCCCCTACTTTGCCATTAAATACGCCGGAGTTGCACATTTCACCCAACTCGATATAAGCTTCAGTCATCGTGTCAGGATGTGGTTCCGGTTCTCCCTGCGGCTTAATGACGACTCGTATGGGAATGCCGTACTTTCTTGCGAAGACGAAATCCCGCGCATCGTGTGCCGGAACACCCATAACGACACCGGTGCCGTACGAGGCGAGCACATAGTCCCCTATCCATAGTTGCACTTTCTCGCCGTTAAGCGGATTGATAGCATACAGTCCGGTAAAAACACCATCCTTTTCGCCTGTTTCCGCCTGACGATCAATCTCCGATTTGGCAATCGACTTGGCGATATATTCATCAACCGTTTTCTTTCGATCAGCGGGGATGTTCAGACTTGCCATCAAATCAGACTCCGGTGCAATCGCCATAAACGTCACGCCAAAGGTTGTGTCTGCTCGCGTCGTGAACAC
>JAPLUP010000116.1 GCA_026397575.1 Candidatus Zixiibacteriota bacterium | reverse complement strand
TCCGACCGCCACGATTTCGCGGCGGCGAGGTTAGGTTCGACGATAAGGGTATTTTGCACAGCAAGGGCGCCTACATCCTTGTAGGTGGCGAACGAGAGAAGTTCGATGCTGCCGAACGGGTGATCGGTGGGTTCTTTATCTGGGCGGGAATCGAAAAGCTTGGCAGAGTGATCTACAGTCATGCCGACAGCAGGCTTGGGGCGGCGGCACAAAGGCCGGATGTCCTCGAAGAGAGCTTCCAGCTTGGAGTTGCCGCAGCTCAGAGCGTCGCTTCGCAGCCATAACGCTTCTTCGTAAGTTTGTAGATACTGTCTTTCATGTCAAGCTCCGAATTCGTAAGTTCGTAGATCGGCGTTCTGAGCCTCCACTATCATTGACTCTACTTTGGCGACAATACGCCCGTCAGTTAATTGTTGCGTCATGTCTTGCTCCGGCTTCCGGAGTGTGACATGACGCCAACTCCATTACCTTCTCGAAAGGCGACTAAAGGGTGTGTTTTTGATTTCCCGTTCCGGCAGGTCTTGCGTCCCCACCCTCCGATCATCCTGAAATGTCTTTCCCGTCGCCAGCGGGGATGTGTGACCTGCCGGCATCGCTCCCATAGTTCCCATAGGTTTCATTCGTCCCATAAGTCCCAAACACCGCGTGGCCCGGACGTTCGTCCGGGTTTCAAAGCCGGGTAAGGGTACCCACTTCTGTAGCAACCTTGTAGAAAACGCTTCTCCGGGCCCCTTTAGTAGAGGGTGTAGTTACCGTCAGTGGGAACTCCACCACACCAGTGGTGGAAAACTCCGTGGAAGTGCGGCTTCAACCCGCACCGTCAACTGTGTCGGTCTGCTGCTAACTCAATGCATTGAGACAACCGTGTCGATCCCACAAAGGGTCGAGTGGTCTTCCGAGCCATCTCACCGGAGCACGAGTACCTGTCATTGTCGGGTGTCCCATGACACTGGGTGCCCCACCGCTTGGTGGATGTATCCGAGTGCCAGATGAAGGGTGCCCCACCGCTTGCGGTGGGTTTGCCCCCTGGGTTCCTCTCAAACAATGGTGGGTTGACCAAATTGTGTCGGGACTTTCCTGGATGCGTTCGTTCAGGTGCAGCGGACAATTTTGTCCGCCAGGTTCCCGCACTTCGCTGACCCTAATTCGCCAAGCGTAGCGCTACGCAACTCGTTTATCGAGTCGCTCTAACGAAAGGATAACATGAACCAGACATCAGAGAAACAGCACCGTTGGGCCGGTCCGGGTCGGTCAATAGCGGGCAGCCGTTCGCATAATCCGTTGGCGCGACCCCGCGGGACCGCTTGAAAATGCGCTGCAGGAACGATCACAATCGTTCTTGACAATTGCGCGAGAGTCGCTATTATTACCTGCCGCTTATTTGATTCGGGGTGTGGCGCAGCCTGGTAGCGCGCTTGCTTTGGGAGCAAGATGTCGGAGGTTCAAATCCTCTCACCCCGACTTTGAATATTCATTCAGACTGCAGTCGAAACCGATTCGGTTTTAACCTACAATTGCTGCTCCTGATCATTCGTTCAATCCTCATCCACCAAAAACCTTTCAACCCAACCACTCGGAGCTTGACATGAAAGACAGTATCTACGGGACTACAAAATGGAGGGAGGTAATGCCGGCAGGTCACACGTCCGGCTGGGGGAAGTGCAAGATTGATAGTGGGTTATGGGACGCCGGACGCAAGAACTGCCAGAACGGGAAAATGTCCGGCAAGACCATCCAAGTGACCATCTCAAATGCGCTGCGTCCCCTGGTTGTCTCAACGGCCAGATGGAACAGATCAATATGTTCGATCAGCAAAGGTTGTTGCTCAAGAGTGACGTTAGTCAGAAAAGAAACAGGGTGTCCCTGAAAGTAGCGACGCAATTTGGACATGATTCACGGTAATCTGTTTTCCCGAAGACCGTAATCACAAAGCGTCAAAACGAAGCGGGTTTGACCGACAATTGCATAAATAAGCGAAATTTAATGGAGCCGAGGGGATTTGAACCCCTGACCTCTTGACTGCCAGTCAAGCGTTCTCCCAACTGAACTACGGCCCCAGAGGTTTCACAATATAAACAGCGGTCACGATTTGTCAACCGAAACTTTTCGCGCCGCCTCTTTTAGCAGTTTTTCCACCTGACGCCGCTCTTCTTCGCCGAATTTCCCCCCGGAGATCATTCGCCCCAGTTCGAC
>JAPLUP010000118.1 GCA_026397575.1 Candidatus Zixiibacteriota bacterium | reverse complement strand
AGCCTTCCGCAATGGCGAGTCTCTCAAGTACGGCGTTGATCTTGTCGAGTAAGGGTTTAGTCAATTCCCCGTTTCGCTTCTCAGCACGACCATCAGGTCCGAAGATGTCATTGGCCATCTTTTGCCAGACATCCTTCTTCTGCTGAATCTCAGCCTCTTTTTCCTTCTTCTTCGCATCGGAAAGGATCAGCGTCTGTTTGCTCAGATCAACTTCCATTACCTCGATTTCTTTCTGACCCTTTTCTACCTCGGCGTTCCATTGCTCAACTTCCTTGTTGAACTGTGCCTGTACGTCCTGGAACTCTTTGTATTCAAGCCGAATGCGATAGGAGTCAATATACACGATTTTTTCCTGCGCTTTCGCGGCATAGGGCAGCGCAAGAACTGCCAGCAAGGCAATCAGCAGACTCTTCCTGAAACAATAATCCATTGAATTCCTCCGTTGCTATCTTGGACTAAAAAGTGGCTCCAAATTGAAAATGTGGCTTCCATTGTGCCCCATCCGTGCGATTGTACCCGTAACCGATGTCAAGGCCGATCATGCCCACTCCCGGGATATTTATTCGGGCGCCGGCGCCAATTGATTTCTTCAGCCCGTCATACTTGTCCAAATCAAAAGGTCTGATTTGTCTGCCCGACAGCCACGAGTTTCCTGCGTCCGCGAAGACAAGAGCATAGATTTGTTGTGGTACAATCGGCGCCTGCAATTCAACGTTGTAGATCAACTCCGATCTTCCGCGCAAAAACGCTCCGTTGGGGTTGCGGGGACCAACAGTATATTCGTCGTAACCACGTATCATCCCGTCAGTGGAAGTGCCGCCGGGGGCAAATCGCTCAGTATACGGTATCTTTGTGTCACCATCGGGTGAGTCGACGACCCCGACTCGGACTTTCGTTGCTAAGACCAGTTTCCACCAAATGCGAGTGTACTTTGCCGCATCGAAGACATGTTTGTGATACAACCAGTCGCCGCCGAGCGGACCACCGGAGTACTCGGAATTGAGTGTAACCAGCGCGCCCGAAGTGGCAAACTGCGAGAGATCGCGTGAATCGCGAGTAAGAGTGACGCCCGCCACCGATGTGGTTTGCCACTGATTTTCGTACTTCAACAAGCTGGTCGGATCGCCTGCATAGCGAGTACGAAAGACATCATTAAAATCATAATAGCGAATTTTCTCAAGAGTGTAGCGCGCAGAGATTCGGAAGTAGTCATCCGGCCAACTCAGCCTTCGTCCGACATTCACTCCCAAACCTCGACTCTCCTCGCTGAACTGCTCATCCGAGTATGTGAGAACCCGCGAAACGTCGAAAAGATCAAATCCCATGGAGGTCGGCCTGTCGAACATCCAAGGCTCGGTGAACGACAGCGAGATGGAAGTTTTGCGAGCGCCGAATGCCCAATCGAGATTGACACTCTGGCCGTTTCCTCGGAAATTGGGAATGCCGAGTCCCAGTGTGCCCACCAGCTTGTCCGACGCCGAGTAGCCGGCCCCTGCCTGCACTTGGCCGGTCGGTTTTTCCACGACCTTGATTTGCAGATCAATATCACCGTTAGGCAGGTTCTTGATA
>JAPLUP010000278.1 GCA_026397575.1 Candidatus Zixiibacteriota bacterium | reverse complement strand
GATCATCAAAAGCAATCCCTGCGAAGCCGTAAACGTCGTAGTCAATGCACCGGAGGTCAACGCACCGTGGCAGGCACCCGAAGCGCCACCTTCCGACTGCATTTCCGTGACCAACGGAATCGTGCCCCAGACATTCTTTTCGCCTTTGGCTGATTTGGCATCGGCGATTTCACCCATCACGGACGACGGGGTGATTGGATAGATTGCGATCACTTCATTGGTCGCGTGAGCAACATGTGCAACCGCGGTATTGCCATCGATAGAGACCATACGTCGTTTGGTTTTTAGCGGTGCCGCGACCTGCTCCGTTGCCGTTGACTTGAGGTTTTCGCGTGATTCCGGACTTCCTATCATAAGTGTTACCTTGACCTTTCCTGGAGTGGGTGGAACTAAATCACCCTGCTATTGAGAATCTGACTATGGATCTTGTTCATGGTTTAATCTTGGCGTTGGTAATCCTTCGCTGCGCCTGATACTTCCCTTTCTTGTCGGCGTAGGATACTCGGCAAACTTCATCGGCCTCAAGAAATATGAGTTGAGCAACCCCTTCGTTGGCATAAATGCGCACCGGCGACGGCGCGGTGTTGGCAATCGAGACAGTCGCAAAACCTTCCCATTCCGGTTCGAACGGCGTGACGTTAACCACGAGACCACAACGGGCATAGGTTGACTTGCCGAAACAGACGGTCAGGATTTCGCGCGGAATGCGGAAATACTCCAGACTGCGACCGAGAATGAACGAATTCGGCGGAATGAGTAGCGATTTGGCTTTGACGGAAACGAAGTTTTTCGACTGATGGTTCTTCGGATCGATCGTTTCGCCGTTGACCGGCGTGAAGACCTGAAACTCGTCGAATAATCGGAAATCATAACCATAGGCGGACAACCCGTAAGAAATCACTTTGCGGGATACCTGCTTATGCGCAAACGGAGAAATCATGTTTCTCTCCTTTGCCGCCCGAGCTATCCAACGATCAGATTTGATCGACACTTCCAACCTAATACTATTTACATCGGCAGCCCCATAACCGATCATGATTATCTTAAACTAATTAAGCTAATCCTGCCAATCGGTCAAATCTTTTATCGTATGGCTGGAGAAGACTTTGAGTAGGCTCCCCTGCGCCCTTTCCAGAAATTTGCGCAGACTGAGCATTGCTGGGGACTGGCCGGCAGGTGGCTCCATCAGACACTTGGAAATGTAATAAGGTCCCTGAATGGACTCGATGACCTCCTTGACGGTGATTTTGTCCGATGTTTTTCCCAGAGTGAAACCACCTTTAACACCGCGGTGTGAACGGACCAATCCTGAACGGCAAAGGGACTGGAAAATTTTCGCCAAGAATTTCTCCGGGACATGCTGGTTTTCGGAGATCTCCGAAAGCGGAGTCACTTTTCCCTTCGGCTGAGTGGCGAGATACATGACCCCAAAGATTCCATATTCTTCGGCTTTTGTGAATTGCATGGGCTACCTCTCAGTTATTTAGATTATGCGGAAAGCGGCCACGACGGCAAATACATATGAATTGTGAACTATTTCACAATAGCAACGGTACGATAACCGTCGGGCGCACATTCGCAGCTATACTATCTTCATTGTCTTCATTTTCGCCAAAGACCATTCAAAACTGAACATAATTCATCATGTCTCCCAAGTCAATGATTATTTCGTGACTATTTTCACATGAAATGCAACGATTTACGCCCGCAGCTGGGGAATCGGCTGATGGCAAAATGTCGCATTCGCTTGGTTTCATCGGCCGAAATCATTACATTGATAGCGGTTCCGGCAACGGAGGTGAAATTGGCGGAAAAGAACCAGGACAAGGGCTTAACAATCGTCTACACCGGCAACGGCAAAGGAAAAACAACCGCCGCGCTCGGAATCTGTGTCCGCGCCGCCGGTTACCGCAAAAAAATCAAGATTCTGCAATTTGTCAAAGGTAGTTGGAAATACGGCGAGTTGGAGGGGATTAAACTACTGAAGGATTTCGTTGACATGGAGCAGGTCGGCGAAGGATTTGTCGGAATAATCGATGACAACAAGGCATTCGAAGTTCATCAGAACGCTGCACGCGAAGGGCTGGAGCACGCCCGGCAGGTCATTTACTCGGGAGAATACGATATCGTGGTACTCGACGAACTGAATGTCGCCGTGGACTTGGGGTTAGTGGATGCGGATGCTGTGCTGGAACTGGTCAAGAGTAAACCGGAAGCGCTACATCTGGTGATAACCGGTAGAAACGCAAGACCGGAACTGATTGAGATCGCCGATCTGGTGACCGAAATGAAAGAGATCAAGCATCCCTATCAAAAAGGGGTGTTGGCGCAGCGTGCAATTGACTGGTGAGAATGTATAAGCAGAAAGCTGTCGAAGACTAAAACTCTGACTCGGGAGATACTTAGACACCATGAAAACTGATTACGATATCATTATCGTCGGCGGTGGTCCCGGCGGATTGACGGCGGGAATGTACGGTTCGCGGGCTAACTTGAAAACTTTGGCAATCGAGAAATATCTCCCCGGCGGGCAAATTGCCGGAACGGAGGAAGTCGAAGACTATCCCGGTTTCGAACATATCATCGGTCCGGAATTGGCCGCCAAATTCGAAGCACATGCGCGCAAGTTCGGGCTCGAGATTATCTCGGACACCGTTGAGGATATCTATCAGGAGGGCAGGATGCACGTCGTCAAGACCTCCGATGGACAGTACACAGCCAAGACGGTGATCATCGCCACCGGCGGTACGGCAAGCAAGCTTAATGTGCCCGGTGAAAAGGAATTCTCCGGCAAAGGCGTTTCTTATTGCGCGATTTGTGACGGTGCGTTCTTCAAGAATCAAGTGATTGTGGTAGTTGGCGGCGGTGATGCCGCGGTGGAAGAGGGCATATTCCTCACCAAGTACGGCTCGAAAGTGATTTTAGTTCATCGGCGCGACAAGCTACGGGCAGCGAAAATCATTCAAGAACGCGCCTTCAAGAATCCAAAGATGGAGTTCGTCTGGGACAGCGTGGTTGAGTCAATCCAGGGAGAACTCAAAGTCTCGCACATCATGATGCGCAACGTCATAACCGGCGCCATAACGAAAGTTGATTGCGGCGCAGTCTTCGTGTTTGTCGGGTTCGTACCTAACTCAAAGCTCACACGCGTGCCTTTGAAGTTGGATGACAGCGGGTACATTATCACCGATGAAAATATGGCAACGTCGATTCCAGGCATCTTTGCGTGCGGCGACGTGCGCCACCAACTGGTGCGGCAAATCACCAACGCCGTCGGCGATGCCACGACAGCAGCGATGGCAGCCAGCAAATATATCGAGGAGATCGAGAA
>JAPLUP010000247.1 GCA_026397575.1 Candidatus Zixiibacteriota bacterium | reverse complement strand
AGCATCATCAAGTTTGGGACGGTTGCCTTGTGTCTCGCAAGGATGGTTGCAGACTCGACCGCATACTGAGGGCAGAGGGTTCGATTCGCGGATGACATCATAGGCCTCGCGGAACTTCCTGTGAGCCAGCAAGGAAATGGCTTTCTGTATGTCTTCACCCGCCGGGCAAGCTTGGTTGCAGGGCGCTAAGTGGTTCCCGTGTACCGGGTCAAAATAGCGCCACTCGCCTGTCCGATTCCAACCCATCGAACCCTGGCTGATCGGCAACGGCGGCATAGCGTTTAAGGGGAGGAGATGCGTCTCTTTGTCACTCAAGTGACCACCTCCGAAACGCGCTGGTAGACCTCCCGAATTGCCAGTCGAAGTTCATTGCCCTTATCTGGTGCACTGTTGACAATCGCGCTTTCGAGCGCTGCCAAAGGCATATCCTCGGATAGACGGGCAAACGCACCAAGCATCAGCACATTCACCTGAGGCATCAATCGGGTGCCGAGCTTGTGGTGGATAGCGATTTTGGTCGCATTGACAGTGGCGGTCCTGTAGGCCGTGGTTGTCCGCAAAGACAGGTCTGTTGCTGATCCGTTGCTGATCAGCAGTCCCCCGGGTAACATTCTGTGAGGAATGCCCAAGGATGAAATGGCGGCAGAATCGAGAACCACTATGATATCGGCGGAATCGACTTCGCAACGCAGCCAAATCTCCTCGTTGTCATAGCGAACGAACGCTGCAGTTGGAGCACCCTTCTTCTCGGGCTGAAATGACGGGAATGCCTGAACGAACTTGCCTTGGCTCCACAGTGCTGTTGCCAGCACCTCCGCAGCTGCCATTGCCCCCTGTCCACCACGACCGCAGATTATCACTTGCCGCATGACGCCTCACTCCTCGATTCGGCGAACGGATACCGTCTACATGATAGTCCAGTATATTTTTATGTCAAGCCAAATGTGAAAACAATCACAAATTCACGGCTTGACAGGGTCTTTGGCGAAAGTTATCATTACTGGTACTGTTTTGTCGATTCGAGAGGAAATATGAGAAGGATTTGCAGTTTGGGCCTATTGCTCGTAGGCGTGATCATGATATTTAGTTGTTCCAAGAAGGAGGAGCATCCGGGAGCTTCGCAGCTTAAGCCTCCTGATCCAACCACTGGTATTCGCGAGGCTGATTTTGTCTGGAGCAAGGAAGTCGGACCAGACGTTACATTCTACTATCAGCCCACGGACTCGCTCAAAAAAATTGCCACTCTGCTCAAGAACCGGGTAGTTATAATCTATCACAACATTGATACAATGCTGTGCTTCCATCAACTGGAACCGATTGAATACTATTGCTATGACAGCCCGGAGGCCTTGAAGCAGTACACCGGCAGGGATGATGCCTTCTTCCTCGGCAACCGCTTCTATTATGGTTTTGGTCCGGTTTTGGGGGGTGAGATCGCCGAGTATCTGATGAGCAAACTGCCAGGCGGTCCGTCCCGATTTGCGTTTATCCGCGACGGTCTGCCCCTGCTGCTGGATCATTCCGGACGCAACTACCATCACGCGACCAACAACTTCATTCAAGAGAAGTCGCTATTGGGCGTGCAGATACTAACCGATGACAAGGCCTTCGAAAAGGAACAGGGAATGCAGAAATCGGTGGAAGCGGCCTCTCTCTGTGCTTATATCATGTATCAGTATGGCTATGAGAAGTTCATGCAGCTTTACCATAGCCAGAGCGACTTCCCTACTGCGCTCAAACAGGTGCTGGGAATAGATACGAAAAGGTTGGCAACGGACTGGGAGGCATTCTTGCCAGAGCATACCAATGAGAAGGAGCAGGAACGACAGGCCGCGGCTGCCATGGGTCGATCATGACCGACGATGCTCCCTGGCAAAGCTCAATTAGCGAAGTCAGTGCGAATCAGATTTTTGTCCGAGGCTACGATATCGCAGAACTGATGGAGAAGATCAGTTTTAGTGATGCTATCTATCTCGTCCTCAGAGGAAATCTTCCCGATGCCAAATCATCCGAGTTGTTCCGAGCCATCCTGGTTTCTTGCATCGACCACGGTGTGACGCCTCCCTCGGTGCTGGCAACGCGTACCGTAATGTCGGCGGGCAATTCGCTGAACACGGCGGTGGCGGCCGGTATTATGGCGATTGGCGATGTTCATGGTGGCGCCATCGAGCAATCCGCCCGAATTCTGCAAGAGGTTGCGCGCAAAGAGGGTGATCCGCATTCGCAGGCGATTAGTTTGGTCAGGGACCTAAAGGCTAATAGACAGCGGATGCCGGGCTTTGGGCACCAGTTACACACGAGCGATCCGCGGACGATCAAACTGCTCGAACTGGCGAAGAAACTAGGTCTTCACGGCAAGTATGCTATGTTGGCTGAAGAGATCGAGAAGATATTTGCGGGGGACGGCAAAAAACCCCTTCCCTTGAATATTGACGGTGCGATTGCGGCAGTGATTTCTGATCTGGGCTTCGACTGGCAGATGGGGAAAGCGTTTTTCATGCTGTCCCGCATCGGCGGCTTGGTTGCGCATGCTTACGAGGAAAAGACTACGCAGAAACCGATTCGCAAGCTGGGCGATTTCAACACCATCTATACAGGCCCTCCACACAGGACAATCGGCGATTGAAAAGGTCACCACAAATCGCTGCTAAGGCACTCAACCCCAGATTGCGCACCGAGCGAGGTTACCGACTACGTAGAGTTAGTGCAACTACATTACTGCTGTCGTTGATCACGGTGTTGGTTTCGTGCGGTCCTAAACCGGCGACGCCACCACCTTCTTCAGCCGTATCCAAGCCGGTACAGACTTACGTAGCCCCTACGGAATTGACCGCCCGACCATTCCATAATCGGATCAATGTTGCCTGGAAGACAAACCGCGCAAAAAACACAATCATTTCCGGATATGACATTTACCTCTGGAATGAGAAAGATGCGTCAGATACGACAAACGGTGGGTTCCAGCGAATAAATCCTGAACTGTATCCGGGAGACACCGACGCCGATATCGCACGTGAATCATATCCGCTGGATGGTCTTGACAACGGTGTGATCTACCGCGTCTATGTAACCACGGTTTACCCGGATGGTATGGAGTCGGCAAGGTCGAATGTTGTGGAAGCCATCCCCCGTCCGGAAGGGAGCTTTACGCTGAGGGAATCGTTCAAGGGGAATGAATCGGGTTTTTCGCTCCGCAAGATCAAGTCAGTGCCGACGGACGATCTGGACAATGACATCTATCTGGCGAGGATAAACGGTGCACTCTGGGTGGCTTCGCCGCAGCGTATCAATGTAGTTCTGCGGCAAACCGAATTTTACGGCCTTTCTGATCACACATCTCTCGAAGCTACGAGTCCGAAATCGTTGAGTGGAAAGCCAGACAATGCTCTGCCCATCTCAAACCACTTGATGTTTGTGCTGCAGGATCAGGACAAATGCTATGCGCTGCTCCGCATTGATTCGGTTGACCACAAAGAAAGAATCGCCAAGATTTCTTTCATCTATCAGCCTCGCCCGAAAACCCTCATTTTCCACTAAATCGAAATGACACAGATCGAACCACATTCGCCGGTGATTGTCTATAGTGACATCAAAGCTCCCACGCCACATGCACGCGTGCTTACGATCGAAAAACTGGAGACGGTCGGCGGTGAACTGAGACCATTGGATACTCTGGTCATCCCTGAGGACCCTGAAGCCACAATTACAAGGTCGAAGACCGACCGGTTCTTCCTGGACCTGCAGGAGTGCGCCGGATTTCAGTTTATCGATCAGGAGTTGATTTCCACCAACAAAGAGTGGATTCGGATAAGTAACTTCCTTTCCGGTTCGCCGCTGCTTGACCTTCGGAAATTGCTGGCGATTTTTTTCCCGACTTTGAGTGCACAGGAATTGTCTGACTGCAAGAAGGCTTTTCGACTTGATCCCAAGTTGACGCCGCCGCAGGTGATGGAAGACATCGCGGGAATTGTCCGGAGTAAAGCTGCAAGTTTGCCCGGCGGAACAATCAGAATACTCAAGCAGATTGGCCGCGCGCTACCCAAACAATACATACTCTGGCTGGAAGCAATACCGACTAAAGGAGAAAGGGAAGCGTTTGCCTGCGAAGCCGAATACTTCGTCGACCTCGACCGTTTTGAGAATCTTACTTCAGGCAGTGAACTAACCTCGGAGCAGGTGCGGGGAGTGTTTGCCGGATCATCGCCGCTTCAGGCGCTGATTCCCGGTTATGAAATGCGCAGGGGGCAGGCGAAGTATGCGGAGGCGGTTCTTAACGGAATGGAAAATGAACAGATAGTCTTGGTGGAAGCGGCCACCGGCACCGGCAAGTCGATGGGCTATCTCCTCCCTGCTGTGGCCATGTGTTACGAGGAAGAGTCTCGCGCAGTGGTTGTTACACGCACGAAATCGCTTCAGGAGCAGTTGTTCCGCTCGGACCTGCGAAAGATCCGGGCGATCGTGCCGGCGGGAATGAAGGTCGCCCTTCTGAAGGGGCTTGCCAACTATCTGTGCCTTCTCAAGTACAAGCAGTTTCTCTCGGATCTGACACTGGCGTCCGGTGCGTTGACGCCTGAGTATATGGCGGCATTGGTCGTCTGGGTGGCGGACACGAAAAGTGGCGATCTGACTGAAACGGGAGTTTTCGATCAGCCCGATTCGGAGACTCTGCTGGATAAGATCACCCTCGATGAAGCCACCTGTCTCGGCAAAGAGTGCACCTACTTCTCCGAGTGTTACGCATATCGCGCTCGCAAGAATGCTCTCAAGTCCAGCATTGTGATCACCAACTATGCACTGCTATTTTCCGATCTTCTGGCTGATGGCACGATTCTTGGCAAATTCTCCCACGCAGTTTTTGACGAGGCTCATCGACTCGAAATGGAGGCGGTAAATGCCTTCACCGACGGATTACCACTACTGGGATTTTCTCGCGCCTTGGAGCGTGTCGGAAGCGACCGATTCTCGCGTGCTCTGGCTGACAACTTCGGCAACAACGAAGCGATCGCACAGATTGTCGTAACAATTCGGGCTCTGACGCCACAACTGGTCGAACCGCCACGAACGCTGGCCGCACAGGCATTGCGGATGATCCAAAACGGCGGCAAGGGCATTGGCGAGCGACTTCGTTTTAAGACCGGGCATCCGCTCCACGACCTGCCAAAAACACTCTGGAGCGATCACGAGTTGCCGTTCTGCGATCTTCGCGAAACTCTCAAATCGTTGCAGCAGACAGGAGCGCCAACCGATCGAGAACAGTCCGACTCGGAGTTGATTATGGATGTCAAAAAGCAGGTAGCGAGTGTGATTCATCATATCAATACTTTGGAGGCGATCTCTGGCTCTCACGACGAAAGATCGGTCATGTGGGGGCAGTATCACGAGTCGGGCGAAGTCGTGCTAACCGTAGCCCCGGTGGCAGTTGGGGAATTGCTGGTAGACAAACTCTACTCGCGTTATCGCTCCGTAACTCTGACGTCTGCGACGCTCGATTCGGAGGACGATTTCCGTTGGATTTCATCGCGGCTTGGACTGACCAGCAAAGGTTTGGCGCCAACCAAACTCAAGATCAGGTCGCCGTTTCCGCTGTCAGAGCAACTTAAGATTGGTCTGGCGCGTTATCTGCCTCCGCCTTCAAGTGAGCAGTACACAGCTCGACTGGGGCAGCTAATTCTGAAGTTGCGGTCGTCGGTGAGATTGCCAACGCTGGTTCTGTGTACTTCTTACCGTATGATCGAGGCGTTGTCTCGGACGCTTAATACCGACCGTCGCCTCTCAAGCGATCTGTTGATTCAAACGCCGGAGAGCGTGCCACAAATACTGCTCAACCGCTTCCGCCAGATGCCCGGTCCGTTACTGATCGGCACAGAGGCATTCTGGGAGGGTATCGATCTGCCTGGACGCTTGCTGAGGCTGCTGGTGATGACTCGGCTGCCATTTCCGGTGCCCGACGATCCATTGGAGTTGGCGAGACAAGAAGAAGCTGAGGCCAGAGGCGAGAACCCGTTTATGTCGGTCTCGCTACCGGTGGCGGTTCTGAAGTTTAGACAGGGAATCGGTAGAATGATCAGGAACTCTTCGGATTGGGGTGCTGTTGTAGTGGCGGACTCAAGGATGGGCACTAAGAACTATGGACGGATATTTTTCGACGCTGCACCGGCTTCAGTTGAGACTTTCGAACATGAGAGCCTGATTGTACGAGATATCAGTCGCTGGTTAACCGACATGGGGGGTAAATGACATTGAATGCGATTTGGATAACCAGTTCTGATAGCCCATACTTAACAGTATTGGCTGCAGCAGAAACTGCCTCCAAGCGTGAGATTTCGCGGGATAACGAAAAAGGGCGCTACAGATAAGTCTATGATAATTATGGCCATAGGTTTCGACGTGTTTGGGACAACGCAGTTTCTGCGCGCAGGCGGTTTGTTGAGCGCCGGACTGGAAATCGTCTCTCCAAATTGTTGTGCAGCTGCCGTTTATGTTTGCGGAAAAATCCAATGTTGGCACGAAGTTTGGATATAACTTCAACTGGTGAATTGCCTTCAGCGGCGTCGGTTGTAGAAAGTCAGATTCCTTGGGAAGAAGTAAGGCCTTTGTTTGTATAAAGTTGGGGTTGGATACTGGAGGTAAATTGCCAAACGTAGAGCGAGCAATTAGCTATATTTCAATTGGGATCGTCTTATTTGTAGGCGTTCTGGTGATCGCCGGGTATTTCGGGTTTATGGAACCGATTTACCGCATAGCATTTGGCTTGGTAATCGTTGCTTATGCAGGTGTGCGACTCGTGATGTTGCAGACGGCGCGACAGCGAGAGAGCAAAAAATCTTGACTCGGCAGTCGAATAAGGCTATATTGAAAATCTTTGGTCGCGCCTATTGGGCACGAATTGGAGCTTACGAAATGAAATCAAGATTCCTATGGTCGCTGCTGGTTGTCTTCGCGGTCACTCTCTGCGCCTCTCTCTATGCTGATCCCGTTTCCGACGCCGAAGCGATGATCAAACACCATCAGTACGATAGTACGATAACTCTCCTCAAAGCAAGAATCGAGAAGGACCCGAGCTTCGCCGACCTCTATTTTGTTCTCGGCAAGGCATACTACTTCAAAGGTGAATACGAGCAGGCGGAGACAGAGTTGCGGAATTGTCTGGATCGCAAGCGCAAACATGAGGATGCGCAAGCGTTCCTGGCTTTGACCTATGTAGCGATGAAAAAGTGGTCGGAAGCCAAGGCAATTCTGGATGAAGGAACAACCAAGAGTAAGACACGCAAAGGATTGTTCTTCCACGTAATGGGCAAGTACTATATGGCGCGCGGCGAGTTTACGGACGCCGATCTGGCATTCCGACATGCACAATTCGAGGAACCGGACAACCTCGAATACAAACTCGATGGGGCCGACCTAGCTTTCGAGAACAAGGTTTATGAGGTTGCTATTCAGCTTTACCGAGAGGTGCTCGCCGTTGACTCCACTGATGTGACCATCCACTACAAAATCGGAAAAGCGCTCTACTACCAACAGAAATGGGCGGAAGCCATCAAGTCACTTAGCACTGCCATTCGCCTCGATTCCAATTACGCAGATGCCTACCAACTATCGGGGGACATTTACATGATTCTCGGTCTTGCCGCCTCCAACAACGGCAATGGGGACGTGGGAGAGTCGAGCAATCAGGCATCCGATTTCTTCAAGAATGCCATCTGGATGTACGAGCGCATGCTGAAGCTCGGCGGCAAAGAAACGCTTGACGTCGACTATCGCCTCGGGCAGGCCTACTACAATGTCAATGGTTTCCCGCTGGCGGTGCAGTATCTCGACAGAGCGATTACGACGGGCAATGCCAAAGCCAATGCCTACAGTCTAAAGGCAAAATCTCTGTTCCGATTGAAGCAATACGATCAGGCTGAAGCGGCTTTCACCGACTACGAAAAGAAGGTCACGAAGGGTGATCCTAACTACCAGTGGAGCACCAAGGATTTCGACTATTTTAGGGAGCGCTCACTGACCTACTACCAGCTATTCTCTGAGGGCAAGCGGGAAGGTCAGACTGACAGCACTCTGCTTGAGAAAGCCGTGCCATACTATTTGAAAGCAATCGAACTGCGCGATACCACACAGATTCGCGAAGCGGCGAGTCTCTATGACCAACTCGGCCTGTCATACTATTATCTCGGGAAGTACTTGGACGCTATTCCGTGGTTTGAGAAGAAGGTCGCAATCGATACCTTGGCCATCAAAACCTATCAGAATTTGGGCAACTGCTATATGAAGCTGGATCAGCCCGACAAAGCCATGGAATACCTGAACAAGGTAGTGCAACTCAATCCCAGCGTTTGCAGCGTCTATCAGACCATGTTCAGTTACTATGTGGAGAAGAAGAACCGGGGAGAAGCTCAGAAGGTCACGCAGAAATGGGCGCAGTGTGATACGGTTGGATACCAGCCATACAAGTGGCTTGCATATTTCGCAATTACCGATAAGCCGGTGCGCAAGGCCGACGCCATCGAATATCTTCTGAAGGCGCGGAAGCGCATGGAGTCACTCAATCTGGATCCTTGCAAGGAGATTGACATCCTGATCTGGATGAGTCAAGCTTACAACATGTACGACGACGATGCTCATAAAAAACAGGCGGTCGATTGGGCCAAGCGCGGGTTGAAATGCGACCCGAAAAACGAGACACTCAAGGGCATCATTGAAGACAATGAATAATCAGCAATGAGGTGCTAATAGATGGCGGAAGAAAAGCAAGTTAGTCCGGACGAACGTTACCAGTACATCGGCTTTGAAGTTTTCGGAGACAAACCTCAGAGTTTCTGGAAGAATGACGAGGAACGGAAGAACTTCATCCGGCAGTTTAAGGCCGAGGTGGGTTCGCTCTACCGCAATTCGGTTGTGTACGCATCGGTGATCAGTAAGGTAGATCGCATCTTTATCACCGTAGCCAGCGTCATGATGATTTTGGCTCCATTTCTCCCTTGGTTCCGTGTCAAGACTCTTTATGGCAGCGAATCTTTTCTGGGCATAACCGGCTTGTTCAGTATGGGCGGGTTCTGGTTTTACGTGTCCAAGATGGGCGGAATGGTAGTGCCGTTGTCAATCTACTTATTGGCATTGCTGGCCTTTCTATCACTCGCTTTCGGCGTCTGGACGCTTCTCACCGTTTACGGCAAGGCGCCTTCGCAGGACGCCTATCTGGCCAAGCTCAAGAAGGTCTTGAAACTCAACATGATTCCGCTCTCGGTTTTTCTGCTGATCATGCTGCTGAGTCTGTTCGGTCAGCGCATTCCTTTTGGTCCCTATCTTGGCATTCAGGACCTAAGCGGCCACTACTCGATTGTAACGCTCATCCAGTTCTCCAGCGTCGGATTGTGGATGTCGTTTTTCGGGTTTATGCTCAATTTCAACAAGTCGAAAGAGTTCTAAATAAGTTCGAAAAATTAGATTTTTGATCCATAACTGAAATTCGGAGGATTGATCCGGTGAAACAATCGATTTTCATTACAACTATCACGATCGTGGCTATCGTTCTTGGCTATGTGATTTGGGGGCCGATATTGGGGAGTGCACCGAAAGGCTCGATTACCTACTCGGTACATCAGGGTGGGCCGCTGGTTGTCATTCTAATAGCGGTTCTGTTCATGTTGCTCTGCTTCGTGGTTGAGCGGTTCCTGTCGCTGCGAGTGGCAAAAGGTACCGCTTCGGTACAAGTTTTCTTTAAGAGTCTGATCGAGATGCTTCGCTCCAAGGATTATGACGGCGCTCTGGCTGCCTGCGACAAGCAGAGAGGCACTACTGCCAATGTACTGCGCGCCGGTATCGAACGCTTCGTGACCGTGAAAGACAACAAGGCGCTGGACGGCGACAAGAAGATCTCTTTTGTGCAGTCGGCTATTGAAGAAGCCAACGCGCTGGAAGGACCGCTATTGGAGCGCAATCTGATCGCCATGTCGACGATTGCTTCAATTGCCACGATGATCGGTCTTCTGGGAACGACGATCGGTATGATTCGTGCGTTCGCCGCCACCGGTTCCGCAGCCGGCGGTGTTATCGACGCCACCTCGCTGGCGACCGGTATTTCCGAAGCGCTCGTCAACACGGCGGGTGGTCTGATTTCCGGTATTCTTGGTATTTTCTTCTACAATTTCTTCGTCAACAAGGTCGATGCGTTTAACTACACGACCGACGAAGCGGTGTATGAAGTCATCCAGCTCTTCAAAGAGCAGGGAGGCGCTGCCTAAATGGCACACATCAAGAAGAAACGGCGACTTGCCATTCGCATCGACATGACGCCAATGGTCGACATCGCTTTCCTACTGCTGATTTTCTATATGTCGACCACACAGTTCAAGCCACCGGAGGCAAAGTCGGTGCGACTGCCTTCTTCACATTCGCAGATCCAGCTTCCTGAGAAAGACAAAATCATCGTAACGGTTACCCCCGACGACTCAATTTTCGTGGATTATATTGAGAGAGTTGAAAAAGAAGTCGAGGGCCGGAAGATATCAACTCTGGAGCGCGTATACGAGGAGGCTTCGCCTTCCACTGTCGGCGGAATCATCAACCAGATTCGAGGGAGAAACCCGCGAGCGCTGGTGGTGATCAAGGCTGACAAAGATGCGAAGTTCGGCACGATGGAGAAGATAATGGAAACCATGGTAGATTCGTACCTATCGCGATTTCAGATCGTTACCGAGCTGAAATCGGAAAGGCTCTAAGGAGGTGATCGTCCGTGGCTGATATACAAGAACGACAAAAGAGTACCGGCAAGAAGGGTTTGCGTCGCCCCAAACGGCGCCTCGGTATTCGTATCGACATGACCCCCATGGTCGATATCGCCTTCCTGCTGCTGATCTTCTACATGGTGACGACGATTTTCGCTGCCCCGCAGGCGATGGAAATCAACCTGCCGCCGAAGACGGAGAACGATTCAACTCCACCAATTAAAGTCAAGAAGAGCAATCTTCTGAACGTGTGGGTGGAAAAGAGCGGAGACTTCTATTATCAGATCGGTAGCGAGCTGAGAACGAAGTCTGACATGAGCATCCCGTGGAAGATTCCTGCCGATTCATTGCGGGATCTTTTCACTAAATACAATTGGGATCGCCCCAAGCTGAGCACATTGTTCATCATTCATCCCGAAGCAAAATACTCTAAGATGGTTGATCTGTTGGACGAGACGGAGGTAGTGGAGGCGCTGTTGCGAAACAATCAGGAGTATGTCAAAGCCTATATTGCTCAGAATCCCGAGGAGAAAACATTCAGCTTCCGCTATGCCTTGCGTAAATGGGAGGACCGGGATGACAAGCTGTTTGCGAAAGTATTAGGCCTTAGCGCAGGAGGTATGTAGCCATGACAACAGTGAGTCATTCGGTTAAGTGGTCACCGATCGGCGCCATTGAGCTAAAACGGTCATATCAGCGCAACTTCCGCAACGCGACCATACTCGTTGTGGCGTCCTGGCTGTTTATATTCCTGTTAGTCGGTGTGATTCGCATGATCGCGGGACAGGAAGGGGCTAACGCTCCTACTCTCGTCATTCGTGACATCTCTCAGCTCGGTCCGCCTCCATCATTGGCGGCCAAACAGCAGCAGGTGAAGGTGACTCAGGAAATTGCGGCTCCCAAGTTTTCGCTTCCGGAAGCGGTTCCGGATGAGGAAGTCACCGAGGATTACGTGGTTGTGTCGCAAGAACAGCTTGCGGAGATGACCGCTCCGGCGATCACCGAAGGCGAAGGCGGCGGCAACATCAAAGTTGACATTCCGCTTGAGGAATATCTTCCGCAGGCGGACGAATTTGTCGCTTTCGAGGAACTGCCGGCGGCTATTTCACTTCCTTTGCCGGTTTATCCCCCAATGGCTCAAAAGGCTCAGATCGAAGGCACCGTGCACGTGAAGGTGCTGGTCGACAAGAACGGCAACGTACGTGACGCTATAGTTGTCAAGTCGTCAGGCGCCAATGCCGGATTTGAGGAAGCCGCCCT
>JAPLUP010000300.1 GCA_026397575.1 Candidatus Zixiibacteriota bacterium | reverse complement strand
GTCGGTAGAAACGTACATGACCTTTTCCCGCCGGACATCGCGGCTAGACAGCTTGCCGATGTGCAGCGAGTTATAGATAGCGGTAAAGGCGAAACCATTGAAAATCTTACCGAGCTTCAGGGACAGCCACGCTGGCACATCACCAGCATTCACCCGCTGAATGTAAGCAGCGGCCTGGCGAGATCAGCATTCTTGATCTCGACCGACATCACCGAGAGCAAACTCGCAGCGCAGAAGCTGGCTCGCGAGCGAGATTTCACGAGGATGATTCTGCAGACCGCCAACAGCTTGATTTTCTGTCTCGACAAAGATGCTCGGATTGTCCTGTTCAACGAAGAGTGTGAGCGAGTGACCGGTTACTGCAGCGAGGAAGTGATCGGGAAGCGCTGGCCGGACATTTTTATGCCAGAACGATATCGCCACTATGGGCTTGAGGATTTTGGCGCCTGGGTATATCAACATCCGGCAGATCGCAGGGAAGAACCAATTCTGACCAAGTCGGGGGGGGAGCGAATCATACTCTGGTCGAATTCATCCTTTGTTCATCCCGACACTGGCGAAATCACAGCTATTGCTATCGGCTATGATATTACCGAGAGCAAAGCTGCGGAAGAGAAACTGCGGGAAAGCGAAGGGCGCTTCAAGGAGTTAGCTGACCTGTTGCCGCAAACGGTTTTCGAGTTTGACACAAACGGCAAATTCACCTTCATCAACAGAAGCGGCTTTGAGGCATTTGGTCGTACTGCGGAAGAACTGGAAAAGGGTGCCAACGTCTTCGATGCTCTGCACCCGGATGATCGCGAAAGAGCCCGGCAAAACATCATTGGTCTCGGGAAGGGCTCTCCGTCAACTGGCAATGAATACACGGCAATTCGCCGTGATGGAACGCAGTTCCCGGTGCTGGCTTACACAACGCGGATTTGCCGCAGCGGCGAAGTAGTCGGTTATCGCGGCATACTGATCAACATCACTATGCGTAAGCGGGCAGAGCAGGCGCTACGGCAGTCGCAAGAAGCCTTTCGCGATCTGGTCGAGAACGTCGACGATGTCCTTTACACCACGGACCGCGACCTGGTGATTACCTATGTCAGCCCTGTCGTTATGAGTGTATTGGGATACGATCCTTCCGAACTGGTCGGGCGTCCAGCACTGTCGCTTGTTTACAGCGAAGACCTGCCCACGATACAAGCGGCAGTACAGGACGTACTGAATGGCCGTGTGTACCCAAGCGAATACCGCATGGTCGCCAAGACCGGTGAGGTGCGCTGGGTGCGCTCACTCAGCCGCCCAATTTTTGAAGGCGACTCTTTCGCGGGCGTACATGGCGTCTTGGCTGACATACACGACCGCAAACGGGCGGAACAGGCACTGCGGGATAGCCAAGAACGCTTTGAAAGAGTTGCCAAGCAAAGCCGCGAAATGGTCTGGGAAATCAACGCTGACGGCTTGTTCACATACGTCAGCCAGGCTTCCGACGAAATCCTCGGCTATCGTCCCGACGAAATGATCGGGACGATGCACTTCTATGATTTGCAGCCTGAGGATGAACGGGAGAAGCTCAAACGCGCTTCTATAGAACAAATCGCGAAGAGAGAGTCTTTCCACAACCAGATCAACAAGGCGATGACCAAGACGGGGCGAGCTGTCTGGTTTCTCACGAGTGGCGCTCCCGTCGTGGACGAACTCGGCAATCTCAAGGGGTATATCGGAGCAGACCTTGACATTACTGAGCGTGTTGAGATGGAAAAGGACCTGACAATCAAGGACCGTGCCAATTGACCCTGGCGACGAAACTGGTGTTATGTCTGCGATCAAGACCCAAGGTCAATACTTCGGCGAGTTGGTCGCTAAGCGCAGGGATGGCTCTTCCTTCGACGTACAAGTCTCTGCCTGTCTGGTTACAAATGCGTCCGGACAGCCCCTTGCCATGCTCGCCACTTTCATCGATATCACTGAAAGAAAGCGCAATGAAGCTGCCGTGAGAACCAGCGAGGAACGATTTCGGGCACTTTATAAAGGAAGTCCGCTGCCTACCTACACCTGGCATTGGTATGGTGACGATTTCGTGCTGATCGACCACAACGAGGCTGCATTCAAAATCACGGCGGGTGGGATACGAAGTTACCTCGGCTTCACCGCGAACGAGCTCTACGAAAACCAACCTGACTACATTCAAGATATTCAGTCCTGTTACCAAAACCAGGCGACCATCAATCGGGAGGTGAAATACTCCTATCAGACTGTTGCAAAGACGCTTGACCTGGCGGTTCGATATACTTACGTGTCACCCGACCTGGTGTTGGCAGTGACTGAAGACATTACCCAGCGTAAGCTTGATGAAGAGGCCTTGCGCATGAGCGAGGAACGGTTCCGTGCACTGTACAATGGAAGTCCTCTGCCCACGGTTCTGTTTCAGTGGAGAGATGGCGACTTGCAACTGGTCAACTGTAATGAGGCGACGACTTTGGCCTCGCATGGTACACTTCCGAATCTCATCGGCAGTACGGCGAAGCATATCTTCTCGCGGGAACCAGAGTTTCTCGAGCGTCTCTACGAATGTTTTCACAAACAAACCTCGGTTGACCTTGAATACAGCCATCAGTTGTGGAACTCCGACAAGCGGTTGTATGTGTTGGTCTTCGCCGCCTTCATTCCCCCTGACCTTCTGCTAATACAGGCGCAGGACATTTCTGAGCGTAAACAAATGGAAGGAGCGCTCCTTTCGGCCAACGAGTTGTTGGCGCAGGAACGTCACGCGCTGCTTGACAAGAACATTGCCCTCAAGGAAATTCTGGGCCAGAGCAAGGATGAAGCTGACCAAGTCAAACAGAATGTACAGTCCAATATAGACAAACTCATTCTGCCGATTCTTGTCAAACTCAAAGAGAAATCTCGCGAAAGCGACCGAATTGGTCTCGATTTGCTCGAATCGCTAATGTCGGACGTTGCCTCACCGTTCTTACGCGACATCGAGTCGAGGTTTGTGCAACTTACACCGCGTGAGACTGAAATCTGCAATATGATCAGAAACGGTCTCCAATCCAAAGAGATCGGGCTTACGCTCAATATCTCGATTCGGACGGTGGAAAAGTTCCGTCAGAGGATCAGAGACAAGCTCGGTGTCGACAGCCGAAACATTAATCTAACAACATTCTTGCGTTCGATCACTAAGAAACGCTGAATACGTACCCCGCATACGCAATATATAAGCAATTTTATCGCATTACAGCCCATTGACTAAGATCTCTATTCCTATTACTTTTAAGTTAGGTTTACACGTGGGGCTAATCGGGTGTTGGATTTGTTTCGGGAATGATGGCGAAGAATTGACGGGAAGTTAAGATGAATCGGAGAATTCTGTAGGAAAATAGTTATTGATGCCGAGATCAGCCGCTGCTGGCTGGTGATCCTGCACAACCCGAAAAGTGTAAGCGTATTGCTGAATCTGGCAACTCCCTTGGGAGGGTTGTTGGCAGGATGAATCAGGGTGGCAAGGACAATGGGGGAACTCTGGTGGTTGGCTATGGTCTTGAGGCATGCTTCGAAAATACTCAGTGATCGTTTTTGAGGCAGCAAGATTTTGTGACGGCTAATGGCAACTTCCACAAGAGTTTTTAGAGAGGTCCGGCGGTAATCAAGCTGTTGCCGGACCTCGTTTGTTTTCAGCATCCACTCGAAACCGATTTCACTACACTCAACGAAAAATCAGCAGTAGCCCCCACGAACGAGAGACAACTCCAACTCGGAAACCGGCGGAAAGCGTGGCAGCATCCCGAACAAAAGAAGGGAACCTCCGTCACGAGACTCTCCTTGAATAGTCAACGTCTGATTGGCCTCAGAGCTAAGCTATTTCGTGCAGGGCGCTTCACCACCCGAGAAGATGTAAGCAATCAAGAACACCACGTCCGAGACGTCGCAAGCACCGTCGCAATTGGCATCTCCCGCTTCCAAGGGAATCGGAGCCGAACCACCCGAGAAGATGTAAGCGATTAGGTAGACGGCGTCAGAAATGTCGATCGCGCCGCTGTTGTCCGCGTCACCGAAGGGAGCAATTACCTGAATGGTGGTCGTGTATGGCACAAGGTTCTGGTCGGTTACGACCAGATCAGCCGTACAAAGTGCTCCAAAGGCGGTCACGGGGAGATCAAGAGTGCCACCCGACGGAACCAATCCGGCGCCGCGCAATATGCCACCGGTTGAAAGGGCGACATAAGAGCCGGGGTCAGCCGACACCGTGAAAGTCGTCGAGGTCATCAGCATCGACGGCGAGTGCGACACGCTGTTGGCAAGTGGTACACGCAGATAACTGCTGACCGAGGGATCTCCCATCAGGCAGTACATTTCCCAGTAGTCGGCTTTAACGAGACTGGATGATTGCTCAACCGCCAGCAGTCCGCACATATTCATGGCAAAATTCGTGACGTATTGCTGGTTGGCCGGTTCGCCATGGCCGTGGAATGCTCCATCGTAAGCGCCAAGCTTGGAAGCGTCGTACTCCGGGCCGGCCGCAACGATCGCCTTGCCACCACCGACTCCCCACCAGTAGTCTTCGTCCCAGTAAGAGTTGTCGGAGGCGCCGATGTAACCAATACCACCACCATTGGCTTTTTGCATCCAAGCCTCGCCGAAACAAGGCGTGCTATCGCCATAGGTGTTAGAGATGCAGCAGTTGCCAACAGCCAGTCCATATTTGTGGGCATTCGTAAGACCGTTGACATCGCTAACAACGAACGAAGGGGAAAACCAACCTTCATGGTCGCAATGTGCAGTGTAATTGCTGAAACCACTCCCCTGATTAACCTGCGCAATGATGGCGGCTTCGGCGCCGGCATCTTTAGATGCTGGATAAAGCCAGACATGAGGAGTAATACCGTGAGCGGCGTTAAAATACTGGTTCGTACCATAGTTGATCTGGCCGTTGCCGTAGGTCGATGCGAAGAACCCGTCAACGCCCGCTATCATGATGCTGTTCCCCAAATAACTCGGATCCGGCATGGTATACTGCTCGTATTCAAGCGTCTTGTCGATCTGCGGCTGTAACTCATCAGTCGTCTGCGCCGAGAAACGGCCGTAGTAAACTTCCGGCAAATTGTCACCGGTGTATTCGCAATAGCGAAGGTCAGTGATGCGTGAGCCCGTGGTACCTCTCCAAACCGGAATCTGCGGCGTATCGCCGACAAAGAGAACGAACGACGGTTTTGGATATTCAGTATTGTAAAGCCCTTGCAGATAGGTTTTGATGGCGGCAGTCGTCGAACCGACAACGTCCGTGTAACCCACGATCACCCTGAAACCCTTCTTGATCTTCCAAGCGATGAAGGGCTGCAACTGCGCTTCGAACATGCGGGCGGAAACAATAACCAGCGTCAACGGGTAGCTGGTGAGATCGTTGCGAAGCCCGAAGGTTCTGGCATCAGAATTCATCAGCATTTCATAAGCCGGTTCGAAGGCGGGCGAATATGATTTTGAATATAAGTTTGAAGTAGCATCCCAATCCGCGTTGTTGAAGGTCACCCGGATGGTCATTTCCTTGCATACTCTGATCCGGTTCTCGGCGGCGTTGTACTGAACCGGCGCCACGGAAATCCAGCCGACGCGAACGCCACGCATAATGCCGACGGCTTCGGTCGATGCAGCCGGAAGCTGATAGTAACCGCAGCGGTCATAGACATCCTGTCTGAACTCAAACGGAACCTCATCCGGATTCTGCGACTTAGAAAGTGACGGCTGCACCGGCAAGAGACGGTTCCCCTCGCCATAGTCAGCCAGCGAAATCTCCTGCACTTCGCTGGAGATGACTTCAACCGAGAGATCACAACCAAGCGGAATGGCCAAGAGCTGGTTGGCGACGGGGAGACTCGGTTCGCCGATTCTGGAGGAATGGTCGAAGCCTTGACCCGCAAGCAGGGTGAAATTTCCGGCCTTTGTATTTACCTCGTCGACGCTAAGGGAGCCAAGGAAAACCTTTAGAGTAAGGCCGCTCTGATCACGTTCGAGAAGCGTAATTCCGTTGGCGGCATCGCTGAGTTTGATCGCCTGACTGGCAAGCAGTCTACTGCAGGAGCTAACCACAAGCAGCAGCGTCAGGGCGATAATGGCGAGCTTTCTCAAAGCTACCTTCAGCGTTCGGGTGAAAAAACAGTTCACCATGACATCGTAATGGGATGGACTATTCTTAATTGCCATTTCATTCGATGGCACAGTTGCATTATACCGGTGAATAATATATGAAAAAGGGGCAAAAATCCTACGAAAAAACGCTCACAACCTACCCAGAATCGCAGTTGCTAAAGACTTGAACCGGCGGTTTATATGGCAGCGAGACAGCATATGATTTCGCCGACGTACATCCGGTGGTAGTCCCTTTTCGGATAGGCGTCATGGATGACGGGATCGAGGAAAAGCTCCGGATCGAGGTCCTGCCAGTAGACTTTCCGACAAATCAGCACCAGCCGCGCCTGCTGGAAGTAGACGGCTTGTTTCTCCCATTCTATTGGCGTTAAACCGGTTCTGGCGATTTTGTCGACATCGCGGCCCGAATGACTGCCGCAGAAATTGAGAGCTTCGCGGTATTTTTCGTCACAGAAGGTCAGCGTGAAGGTGTCGGCGACTTCCATGAATTTGTAGGTATGACGCGTGGGACGAACGAAACAGAAGCAGACTTTCTTATTCCATAGCTCACCGAACGCTCCCCAGGAAGCGGTCATGGTATTGAATTTCTGCAGATTACCGGCGGTGACCAGCATCCAGTCATCGGCGATCAGTTTGAAGGGATTGTCTTGTATGTCGTAAACGCTGATTTCCTTGAATTCGCTGGGCATCGCCACTCCTTCCACGAAGTTGTCTTGCAGAGGATATAAGATGGCGGGGCTGGGTGCAACGGGAAAGGGGCGATTACAGCGAGTCGTCTACTGATGAGCGAGATAGCGAAAGCTCTTTGTCCGGTCATACGGTGTGATATCGACAATTTCCCCATCCTTGATGCGGCGTTGCATATCGCTCCAGAAGTCGAGAGTGTACAGATCGCCATGGACTGATTTGAACGCTGCGCGCAAAGCCGGCGGTAGACCGGAATAGCGTTCCATCTCATCGAGGAAGTAGTCATCGGGCATGGCGACAATCCAATCGGATTCCGGTTCCATCTCTTCGAATTCATTCTGCGGCTGCGGCTTGATTCGGAAATTGATCCGTTCGAGAGGCATGACATCATCGTAATCGTACAGCACTACTCTTCCGCGACGGGTGACACCGTAATTCCAGATATTGAAAAGATCACTCGGGAAAATACCGGCGGCAGCAAGGTCCTTGAGAAAATAGCCGAAGTCGATCAGCACACTTCTGACTTGCTCGGGGTCTTTTTCCTGTTGCAGATACATTAAGAGCGGCGTGACACGTCGCTGTACGTAGAGGTGGTGGACAACAATATTATCATCGAGCACATTGACAGCGTCGTTTGCCGCCACACGGAATTCCTCCAGCAGTTCCTCCGAGAAGCGTTTACGTTTGAAGCGCAGGTTTTCGAACTCCTGCGTATCAACCATCCGCCCCACACGATCACGGTGACAGACCATATTGTAGCGACGTTTGACTTCGGCCTTGCCGATCGTTTTCGGAGTCTCATCCGGTGTCCGCAGAAAACAAGGCGTGTCTTTAATGATCTTGAGGACATAGTCGTAGTCAGGCATGGTGAAGACAATCATCACCGCCCCTTCCCTACCCGGCGCAATTATGAATTGTTCCTTGGACAAGTGAACAAAGCGATGCAGATCGCGGTAATACTCGGTCTTGCCGTGCCTGTTGTAACCGATGGAGGTGTACAGCTCGGCGACATGCTTGTGCGGCATGATTGATTTGAGGAAGCGGATCAGGGCGTCGTGGCGATCAACAACCACTTGAAAATATGAATGGGCGAAGCTGAAGACCCGGCTGGCTTCGGCTTCCTGCAGCAAAACCGTGTCAACATAGACTCCCTGATCGCCATGGTAAAGCGGCAAAATCAGTGGCACGTAGTGTGAGTCGGCGACGATCCTGCCAATGATGTAAGCAACTTTGTTGCGGTAGAATAGCGGGCGAATCACGTCGATGGCATCGTAGTCTCGGTAACCTACCAGCGGCCAGAGATAAAGATCAATCTCTTGCGCCACCAGCGC
>JAPLUP010000462.1 GCA_026397575.1 Candidatus Zixiibacteriota bacterium | reverse complement strand
AAGCGCCTCTTGATCGAAAACCGGAGTACGCAAGATCTTCTTCAGCAGCCCCAATCCTTCGTCGACGTCCTTCGACAGGCAAAATAGGCTGGCCCGACCCCGCGAGTCGCCGATATTGACCGAGATTTCTCCGGCAAGGTAGGCAAGCCGCTCGTCGAGCTGCTTGGTGGTCATTCCCTGAACACCGCCATTGCGCATTAGGTAACCCGTCATATCCGCCAATCCGGCTTTTTCCACCGGTTCGTACATCGAGCCGGTGCGAACAAGGATCGTCAATTCAAAAGTCGGAACTACCGGATTCTCCACCACATAAGCGGTGACACCGCATTTCAACGTATGTCGGTAGCCATCCGGCTTGGGCGGCTGATATTTCAATTCCTCGTATTTCAGTTTGTCGGGATGATCAACTATTTTCTCTGCCAGTACCACGGAAGCGGAAGCCAGGACGACGGCGAATGCCGCAATCAAGGCAAGCGTCATCGACCGGCGGAACAGCAATCTGTATTGTCTCATCATGTAAGTTCTCCTTTGACGCATTTCCTATTTGTCCTTGGCAGCCTTGAGTTCTTTGAGTTGATCGTTGGCGATTTTCAGCAATTTCTCCATCTGAGATTTTTCCTTGGGGTCCTTAACATTGTCCAACTGCATGGAGAACATTCCGATCATTTTCTCAAGTCTGGCGGGGTCTTTCATCGACTTGACCATTTGCACGGCCTGAGCAAACTGCGGATCCTCGCCACCTTCACCGCCGCCGGCGGCAGATTGCGCTTTGGCGTTAATGAGCAGCACATTTCGCTGATTATTAGCGAAATAGGTGTTGGCTACGCGCTGAACATCGGCGGCTGTTACCAGATCGCACAACTTTGGACCGTTGTTGGTTTCGGTCCAGTCGCCCATGGCGGCATTCTGACCGAGGACAAACAGAATACCCATTCCCGACATGAAGTCAATGGAGCGAATGCTCTGTACACGTAGTTGGTTCTTGACCTTCTGCAATTCGTCATCGGGCACCGGATTCTTCTGCAAATCTTCGATGACCTCGTAAATTGCTGCTTCCAATTGCTCCGGTTTGGCTCCTGAGATTCCCTCCGCCGACACCTGGAATGCTCCGGCGTACTTGCGCGAATCCTGAGCGGCATCAACGGCCTGGCCGCCTCCTCCCCCCATCATCCGCCCTCCACGTCCGGAGGAGCTCTTGGCAATGCCTTTCTCCTCAACCAATTTCTTATATAGCCGCCCCGTTTTCCCTCCCATGATTCCGCTCAACACGTCCAATGGATAGCTGTCGGAGTGTTTCCAAGCGACGGTATGATACCAGATTTCCGCCGTCGGGCTGGTTTCCGCTTCGGCAATCAGCCGTTTTTCTCCATATTGTTTCTCTTCGAGAGTTACAACATCCGGAGGAGATGTCTTGCCACGCGGAATGCGCTCGAAATACTTCTTGACCATCTTAATCAATTCATCGGGATTCAGGTCACCCACTAAGATCATGGTCAGGTTATTGGGCGCATAGTAAGTGCCAAAATACGAATCGGCCTGCTCGCGGGTAATCGAACCCAAATCGGAAGGCCAACCGAGGACTTCCCAGTGATATGATGAGGATTTCCAGAACATGGCGCTGAAATCCTCCTCGATCAGTCCGGTCGGCGTCGACTCCAGACTCAGGCGACGTTCTTCACGGACGACATCCCGCTCGGAGTAGAATTCCCGGAAAACCGGATGGTTAAAACGATCAGACTCCAGCCACATGTATAATTCCATCTTGTTCTTGGGGAGACGAACGAAGTATCCGGTCATGTCCTGAGACGTAAAGGCGTTCAGGAAATAGCCGCCGTTCTTGGTGTAGAGTTCATCAAGTTGATCTTTGATGATCAATTTGCGTTCTTCGAGAATCAGACTGTCGAATACGGTTTCGATTTCTCGATAACGCGGGGTTTTCGCCTCGGGATCGAGCATGTCTTTGATCTTTCCCCGGCGCAATTCCTCACGCATGGTTCGTTCTTCGGCCCGCATTAGCACGCGCAGCGAGTCCAGCCGGGCCATTACTTCAAGGTCGCGCTTGATGTCAGTCGTCCCGATCGTTTCGGTTCCCTTGAACATCATGTGCTCGAATAGATGCGAAATGCCGGTGATGCCCGGAGCTTCGTTCGCCGAACCTACCCGGGCGAAAATCGAAGCCATAACTGTCGGGGCATCATGCCGCTCTACCATCAGTACCTGCATGCCATTATCGAGCGTGTACTCTTTGGCATCAATTGTCTGTGCGGCTGCAGGAACCGTAGCGGCGAAAGTCAACATCACGCAAACGAAAACTGCATGCAATATGCGTCTCTCCACGATCCGCTCCTTTGAGGATTTTGGTGATTGTTCGATAAGTTGTACTTCCCTCGTCTTCATTTGAAGACGCAGGATAGTCAGTTGTCGCAGGTCTGTCAAGCCAATACGGGTGTCTTCGGAGTCTTGGGGATATTCTGGCTGGTGTGGTTCGAAATACGAGCCCAAGTTCTCCCCTTGCCTTTGGAAATCCGACAGTGTAAGTTGGACTCCTGCGCAGCCTGTTTTGCGTAGCCCCGAGCGCCCATTACTACGTATCACATTGGGCAGGGTGTCAGTTGGAGTCAGAGAAGGCGAGGTTTGCGATGTTAGCAGATAAAGACTATCAGTTAAAGGTCGGTTTGGCGGAGATGCTCAAGGGTGGCGTGATTATGGATGTCACTAATGCCGAGCAGGCGAAGATAGCCGAGGATGCCGGCGCCGTGGCGGTGATGGCGCTCGAACGGGTGCCGGCGGATATTCGCAAAGCCGGTGGTGTCGCCCGGATGGCGGCAATTCTTCGCTGAAGCCGAATTGCTGCAGGAACTGAAAGTTGATTTCATCGACGAATCGGAAGTGCTCACACCTGCCGATGAAGAAAACCACATCGTAAAACACCCTTTCAAGATTCCGTTTGTCTGCGGCTGCCGCAATCTCGGCGAGGCGATGCGTCGCATCAATGAAGGGGCAGCTATGATTCGCACCAAGGGCGAAGCCGGGTCGGGCAACATTGTCGAGGCGGTCAGACACCTACGGATGATCTATGGCGAGATTGCCGCTCTGAAAAAGCTCAACACAGAGAAAATGAAGACGCTCGCCAAGGAAATGCGGGTGCCGGTGGAACTGCTGAAGAAGACGGCGCAACTTGGCGACCTACCTGTACCGAATTTTGCCGCCGGTGGAATTGCCACGCCTGCTGACGCAGTGCTTTGTATGAAGCTACGCGCACAGGCGGTGTTTGTCGGTTCCGGCATCTTCAAGTCCTCCAATCCGCAAGTGGTCGCCAAAGCCATAGTGACTGCGGTCGGCCACTACGATGATCCGGCGATCGTACTGCAAGCGTCGCGTTCGCTCGGTGAAGCGATGCCCGGTTTGGAAATCAGCAAGATCCCCAAGGAAGAACAGCTACAGTATCGATGAAAGCGAGACCTTGGGTTGGCATTTTGGCCTTTCAGGGAGATTTCGCCAAACATCAGGAAGTGTTTGCCAAACTTGGCTGTCGTACACAGTTGGTGAAAGCGAGTTGGCAACTGGCAAATATCGACTGCCTCGTCATCCCCGGCGGTGAGTCATCAGTGATCGACCGCTTCGTCAAATCACAGCAGATCGCCGATCCGATCAAGGAATTCGCCGCGACAAAACCGATTTGGGGTACTTGCGCCGGCATGATCTTGATGGCGACTCAAGTAGAAAACGATCCCGGTCTTACGCCGCTTAGTTTGCTCAATATCACTGTCGATCGTAACGGCTACGGCAGACAGTATGATTCATTCGTCAGGGAAAGGTCGTCGCGACGGCGTTCCATCCGGAATTGACGAATTCAACGAAATTCCAGAAATACTTCCTCTCACTCCTGTAACACTGAGCAATCCTGCTGCGTGTCGGCAACTGCGACAGAGAGAGTCGACGCCATGCTGATGAGATCTATCCGTATGGCGCTGTTGTTCCTGAGTGTCTGCCGGCTGACGCCAGTAATCGCCAGTTTATTGGCAATGCGGCGCGGGACCACCGGAGAAGATGTAACTAATCAAGTGCACAGCATCCGAAATATCAACCGTGCCATCACCGTTGGCGTCTCCCTTCCCGTTAGGGTACCGGCAGTCGCCCGGGGCTGCGCCACCGGAGAAGATGTACGAGATCAGGAACACTGCGTCGGAAATATCTATCGTCCCATCGCTGTTGGCATCGCCGCAATCATCACAAGTCGCCACAAAGTTCTGCCAGAACCCTTGATTTACTCCGAAATTGGTCGAAGTGCCCTTTCCGACTGCGGATTGGCCAGCGGTGCCGGACAGAATAAAGTTCGTCGATGTCCCGCGATTGCCACCGGCAGCGATCACCTGCCACCTGATTTGCTCGCCGGCTGAAGGCGACAATCCCGGGGACCGGGCATCGGTTGAAATTGTCAGCTTGATTGCCTCACTGTTTGTTTGATCTTGTGTCTGTGGCAGCGGTTTTGTGTCGGCGGCAAAGCTTGTTGTTGTCAGCAGCAGACACAATAGGGCTACCATCCAGCTAACAGGGGTTCTGATTCTCATGGGCATTTCTTTCTTCTTTCAATGTATTCTCAAGTTGTCAAAACTACAAGCGTTTCGACCTACAATCTCTTTCAACGTTTTACCTCCAGCTTCGCAAGTCTGGCAGTAAGAGCTTCAATCTGCTCCTGTTGGGCTTTGACAACCTCTAACAGGTAGATTGTGATCTTGTCGTACTTCACCGCATCGGGCTTGCCTTCCTGGTCGCAGATGACCAGAGCGGGAACTACTTTTTGCACCTCCTCAGCTATTAAACCGATGTCCTCCTCTCCCGTAGTCTTCCAGTCGAACTTGACCGGCCTCAATCGCAGAAGCTGGTGAGGATCTGAGTTGAGATCTCCGATGTTCTCCTTATATCTGATGCTTGAGGTCTTCTTCCACAACTTCCCATTGGCATCAACCACGACGTCAGTTCCGGTGGAACCACCCATGTTTCTTAACCTTGCAGTCCCATCGACGTCGAGCTTCTCTGTTGGGCTGATCGACCCGATCCCGACGTTGCCATAGGAGTCAAATTTCATAATAGTTCCGACAGTAGGGGCATCAACGAAAGCAAGACCGCCTCCGCTCAACACACCGATGTCATACTGTTTATTATTGTTCTTGACAGAAATCGCCGCGTGGTCTGGAGCATAGACTTGCAGGATCTTTTGCCACGAAAAAGGATTTGTTGGATTCGTCGTTCCGACCCCGACGTGGCCTGAGGATTGTAGTATCGTAACCGCATCACCCACACCGAATGTCCCAATTCTAACGCCCGAACCCTGGATCGATTTTATGTAGTGGCTGTTGTCTCCAAGGAACACGCGAGCCTCATCACCGCCAGCATCGAAACTCCCAACGCCTTCAACGAGAACGTCACCACTGTCAACGTGAAGTTTCTCTGTGGGGGCAATTGTTCCGATGCCGACTTTGCCATTGGATTGTACCCACAGACCTTGTCTATCAAAGTTGCTGCCGCCATAAGCACTATGGACGTTTAATAGTGGAGTAGCAGAATTCGCACCACCTGTAATCTCTGCCCCGCTTGCCTGACTGGCTGAATTATCGATTTTCAAGGCGTATTTTAAATTTGAATTACATGCAACGTGTAATCCGGCCAGGGGATTCGTCGTGCCAATGCCGACATTGATGTCCGGATCAAAAGTCCAAGCACCGGTCCCCCCTACGGCCTTCCCGATAGCGAGATTGCCATTGCTGGAAAGGATTTGATCGGGGTTGTCTCTTATTACGACGGTATGGCTTCCAATTTGAAGATCGCCGGTGACCGTGAGATCACCGCTAATAGTCCCGCCGGAGGCGTTGTCGACTGTGCCAACACGGGAGGAATAGGGGACAGAGGCGAGTCGGGTGCGAGGCGAGATCTCCGGATCGGCCCCAATCTTAATTCCGAGATAGCTGGTGGCAGAACGAAAGGCCGAATCGGGAACCGGTGTTACCGAACCCAGCATCATGCTGAACAAGCCGCCGCTGGTGGTAACTGTTTTTGTTTCCGTCCAAAGCACGGTTCCACTTACGGAGTCGGTGTAAATCTTGAATGTGACCGAATAGGAGCCATCCGCTACCGGCGTGCCGCCGGATGCTGTCAAACGCCCCTGATAATTGATCAGTGAGGGAACTCCGGCCAATGTGGCAGATGCAAGGATCAAGAAAAGGACCAAGCCTATCAATATTTTAGTGCGAGTCATTTTGTTTACTCCGATGCAAAGATGTTTCTGATGAAGGTGACCCGGCGCCCAATGCGATAGACACGGTGAGCGCCAATATGGCGCCCCAAAGTACAAAAATCGATAGTTTGTTGCGCATAACTATCCTCCTCCGGCAGATTGGTGGTTTAACGTTCAGCGGGCAACCAGAGCCGATTATGTGTCAACTGATGTCAGACGAGCGGATGCAAACGTCGGTGGTAGAGGCAATGGCCTGCGCAGCGCTGCCTCACTGGGCAGCCCAATTGCCTAAGCTAAATTACATATATCTGCTGAGAATGTCAAGTGGGAAAATCGCTGTTCTCGCCGATGTATTTTCGATTTGGCTCCAGCCCTTCACGAATCCGAACGCCTACCCTTGCGGGATTGTTGAAAAACTGCTGTCGCCATGAATGTCGCGACTGAAGTCGCTCCTACGACTGTACCAGACGTGCTGCTAAGCTAATTTGTAGGAGCGACTTCAGTCGCAACTTGCTCGCTCCGGCACATCTCCGACGCTCACCAAGACATTGTCAAACGGACTCTTTCAACAGTCCCTTGCGGGTGGGTTACCCTTTTGAGAGCAGAGACCGCAGATTCCGGAGTGCGTTACGCCTCAAAAGCGGGCAAGTTAGTTCCACAACCGGTACAGCCGTCACAAGCCTTGATCTTGTCCGTCACCAACCCAACGTCAATATCGGCGTCAATAACGACCTGTCCCCGATCATCTCCGATCTCGGCAATGGCACAGGCGGCGTTACTTGCACCATTTGAGCGACCGGTGTAGACTTCCAACACGGCTTGGATTGCAAACAGATGCTTGAGATGCAAGAAACGGCTGACATCGTCCTCGGGTCGGCAAACTGCAAGCAAACGATCGCCGTCGATGGCCAGCAGCTCGTCAATACTTAGGCCAAGCAGAAATTCGGTCAGTAGCGAACGGGCGCCAACACCCTGTCCGCAAGTCTGCTTAATGAATCGGTAACCGGTCAAGCGGTCCCGATCATCAAGAGTGATTCGGATTTGCTCGACTAAGTTGCTACATGGCACTTGTGACGCTCCGGAAGTATGTCTGTGCCCTTCTCTGCCCGAACCATTTACGTTGATTCTCCTGCTTCTTGTCAATAGCATTTTCTTGCGGCTGGCAAATTGCCTTGTGTCGCAAAAGATACATCGTTTGTTTGACCGCAGAAACCTTGATTGAGTCCTCTCCTGTCGAAAGGCATTATCACGAAAATCCTTGTTGATTTGCCGATCCAGGGTTTGTAAAATAGTGCACCAACTGGGTAGAAGTTCACTCGCTGGTCGGGTGAACCATCTGCCGGAAAGTCAAGGCGAGAAGCAATGGACCTGCTGACACTATCGCGCATTCAGTTCGGACTCACGATCGGCTTTCACTACATTTTTCCGCCCCTCTCAATCGGACTGGGTTTGCTGTTGGTCTTCATGGAGGGTCTCTACCTCAAGACCAAGAACCCGCTTTATCATCAAATGACTCGCTTCTGGGTCAAGGTATTTGGTCTGATATTTGCTCTCGGCGTCGCCACCGGCATAGTGATGGAGTTTCAGTTCGGCACCAATTGGTCGACCTATTCGCGTTATGTTGGCGACGTGTTCGGTAGCGCGCTGGCGGCCGAAGGAATTTTCGCCTTTTTCCTTGAATCAGGATTTCTTGCTATTCTGCTGTTTGGGTGGGACAAGGTCAGTCGACGAATGCATTTCGTGGCAACGATCTTAGTCTGCGCCGGAGCGCTTTTCAGCGCCATCTGGATTGTCATCGCGAATTCCTGGCAGCAGACGCCGGCGGGATATCACCTGGTTGGGCAGGCGCCCAACATCCGCGCCGAGATCGTCGACTTCTGGCAATTGGTATTTAATCCTTCAAGTATTGACCGTATCTGGCACGTTTATATGGGAGCCTGGCAGGCGGGAGCGTTCTTTGTCCTCTCCGTCAGCGCATTCTATCTTCTACGAAACAAGCATATCGATTTCGCCAAGGCATCCATCAAGATTGCTTTGCTTGTAGCAGCGGCAGCATCGGTACTACAACTTGTCTCAGGTCACTCCAGCGCCGTGGGCGTGGCAGCCAATCAGCCGGCAAAAATGGCAGCTTATGAAGGGCATTACAATACGGGACCCGCTGACCTTTATCTTTTCGGCTGGGTCAACGATGATCAGGAGAAGGTGCAATTCGGTGTCAAGTTGCCGGGTATGTTGAGTTTCCTGATCTATGGCGACTCACAAAAACCGGTCACCGGGCTGAAAGAATTCAAGCGCGAAG